>NZ_MTCA01000005.1:0-49542 GCF_002150205.1 Flavobacterium sp. FPG59
GTATTAGCACCATTAAACAAACCAACAGATTTAAGTTTTACTCCATCAAGTGCTATTACATGTTCAATTACTGCAGTAGATGTTCAACTTGCTACTACAAATGGAGTTTTACCATTATCATATGTTATTACTTCTGGACCAGTAGTTAATACGACAGGAGTATCTTCTGGAAACTTTACGGGATTAACACCTGGTAATTATGTTTTCAGAGTAACCGATGCAAATGGTTGTTTCTATACCGAGTCGTATAACATTGCTCCAGTAACGCCAATTGCTGTTACAGCAGTAAAGCTAACAGACGTAGCTTGTTTTGGAGATAATACAGGTTCAGGACGATTCACCGTAACTGGATTTAGTGCTCCTGGCAATTATACCATAAATGTTACAACAACACCAGCAAGTTTACCATTCACATTGAGCCCAACGGGAGATGTAAGAACACTTACAAATCTTGTTGCGGGAACTTATACCTTTACTGTAACAGATAACACAACGGGTTGTATTGATAGTGAATCAATTACCATAACGCAACCTACAGCAGGATTATCTATTACTTCTGCAATAGGAACTCCAGTATTTTGTAGCAATGATAATTCGCAAATTACAATTACTGCAACAGGCGGAACTCTAAGTTACGGTTATGCAGTTGTGCCAAATGGTGATCCGGCTCCAACTGCTTTTGGAACATCAAATGTAATAACAGTAGATACTAATAATGGAACTGTTTTATCTTGGGATGTTTACGTAAGAGATGCAAATGGTTGTGTGACACCAGTACCTACAACAGTAAACATTACTAATAACGGTGCGCCAACAGTTACAGCAATTGTTGCAAATCAATGTTCTGCAAGTGGCAGTGCGTTTCAAATAGTTGCCACAGCAACAGGTGGTTTAGCACCTTATACGTACACCATAAATACAGGTTTTGCGCCAAGTCCTGGAAACACTTTTACAGTTGCTCCGGGAACCTACACTATAACAGCTACAGATGCTAATGGTTGTCCAGCCATAACATCAGTAACTGTAAATCAAAGATTGACTGCATTAGCTGCAGTTACCAAAGACATCACTTGTTCTTTACCACAAGAAGCTACTATTAGAGTAACCATTTCTGGTGGTATAGCTCCTTTTACTTACAGAGTAAGAACTGTGCCTGGTACCTACAGCGGTGGTCCAATTGCAGTTACAGGAAATTCGTTTATTTATACTGCACCAGGAAATAGTGGAGCAGACTATGAATTTGAAATTACCGATGCTAATGGTACACCATCATGTGTAGCAATATCGAATGTTGTGACTACAAATACGATAGTACCTGTTACAGCAACAACATCTATAACAAACTTAACTTGTTTTAACTCAGGAAATGGTGCGGTAACTATAAATCCTACAGCAGGTGTTGCCCCATTTGAATATAGTTTTAATGGTTCAGGTTTTTCATCAGTATCTTCATATTCTAATTTAGCTGCTTCAACAGGGCTTGGATATCCGTATGTTGTAAGAGATAGTAAAGGCTGTTTGTTCAATGGTTTTGCAGTTGTTAATGAACCCAACCAAATTATTTTTACAGTTTCTAAGGTTGATATGACATGTAGTGCTGCAATTGTTTTAGGTTCAATTACAGTTAATCCAATTACAAATGGTTTTGGCCCTTTTACCTATCTGTTAAGAAACCTTACTACAGGACAGATGATAACCTATACAGAGCCAACCGGTGCAAGTCATACATTTGGAAATTTAAGTTTTGGTAATTATCAAATTATAGTAACAGATTCTCAAGGTTGCTCTAATACCCGTACTGCACAAGTTCTTGCTCCACCAGATGATTTAGTTATAGATTTATCAACGACAGCCGATTGTACAAATGGAGCAACCATAATTGTAAGTGTTAATCCTGCAGTGATTCCGCCGTCACCAAATTATGAATTTGGTATATATGATTTGTCTACTTCGCCGTTTAGTACCGCTTTATTAGCTCCTGATGGTCCAGCTTCTCCTGCTAACATGAGAAGAACTTTTACAAATCTTACTCCTGGTGTAGTGTATACATTTGTGGTTAGAGACAATATTACGGGTTGTTATTATTTTGAAACAGCTTCTGGCCCTGTACCACCAACCACTTTATTAACATCTAATCCTATTGTTGCAAACAATGTTACTTGTACAGGAAGTGCTACAGGTAGCGTAACTTTTACTATTGATAATTACGATGCAACCACTGTAAATTGGGAAATCTACGCTAATCAAACAAATACACCTACAGGAATTTCAGGATCAATTACGACTCCTTCGCCAACAACTGTTACATCGGCAGTGGGTTTAATACCTGGAACGTATTATATTAGGTTTGTAGAAGTAGGTGGTTCATACCCAGGTTGTACGAGTGCATCCTCTATTTTTACAATAACAGAATCTCCAGTTCTTTTGGATTTAAATGTTACTCCTACTAAAAACGATAATTGTAGTACTAATGCGGGTGAAATAATTGCTATTGCAAATGGTGGATCTACACCTTATGCTTTCATTCTAAATACTTCAAGTAGTGCGCCAGTGGCTAACGATCCTTTATGGAATGCACCAAGTACATTTAATGTAGAATCTGGTAATTATTATGTATGGGTTAAAGATAATAGTGGTTGTATAATCGGCGAGCCTGTATCTGTGATACTAGATCCATCGCCAGTTATTGCTTTAGAAATAGTGAATAAATGTGTAGCGCAAGGTGCTTTTGAAATTAGAGTCAATCAAGTTACAGCAGGTACCGGAGCGTATAGCATCAGTGTTGATGGTAGTACTTTTGCAAGCATAACAGGTTTATCACATATTGTTTCAGGATTAAACTCAGGTTCTCATACCATAATTATTAGAGACGCTAATGGTTGTACGGATACAGAAACGATAATCATTGACGAGCCATTAGTAGCTACGCCAGCTATAACGGCTTTGCCAACATGTGCTGATAACGATGGTGTAATTACAATGACGGGAACTGGTGGTCCTATTGCGGGCACTTATACGTATTCGATTTCGCCAACCGCTCCAAGTGTTGCAATAAATAACGCAACAGGAGTTATTTCGGGATTGCCTGCAGGAACGTATACAATAACAATGACCGATACGGCTACGCCAACAGCTTGTACCACTACAGCAGAGGTAACATTGTCGGCGGCAATTCCTGTAACATTTACAACCGCTACAACTCCAGCTCTTTGTGTAGGAGATAGTAACGGAACTATAACTGTTACATTATTAGCAGGAAATACAAATCCTGATTATACCTATGAGATAACTGCACCTATTGTACGCGCTGCTCAGTCTTCAAATATATTCACAGGTTTGCCAACAGGAACATATACTGTAAGAGTAAATTCTGGACGTGGTTGTAGTACTAGTGATAACACTGTATTTGTTGCTCCAGCAACACCATTATCTTCAAATGTTATAGTTGATGCAAATACATCTTGTAGTACTACTACATTGATTACAGTAAATGGAATAGGAGGAACAGGATCAGGCTATACTTATAACTTTAATAGTTTAGGATTTACTTCAGTTAATACCTTTACAGTAAATAACGGTCCACTAGCTGCCAACACAACAATAGTGGTGCGTGATGCTAATGGTTGTGTAACACCTTTACAAAGTATTTCAACACCAGCATTCAATCCACCAACAAATATGGATATTTCTGGTTCATTGATTTATTGTGCACCAGTTACAAGTACAACAAGTACAGTAACAATAAATTCGGTTACAAACGGTGTAGGTCCATTTACCTATCAAATGGTTTCGCCGTCTGTTATTAATAATTTTGGTTCAAATAGTTTTGCAGGTTTAGCAGCCGGTGATTATATTTTCCAAGTAACAGATAATAATGGTTGTACGTATCAAGAATTGTACACTGTTGCACCACGTGTGAACATTGCAGCAACAGTAGCAACTATTACAAACGAAACTTGTTTTAACACTGATAACGGTACAGCAACTTTTACGGTGAGTAATTCAGTGGGTTATACAGCAACGCTAACAGTAGGTACTGGTTCTCCGGTAATTTCTGGAAACACGGTAAGCCTTACGGCATTGGTACCAGGAAATTATAGCCTACAAGTGGTAGATACTACTACAGGATGTACAGCTGATGTACCGTTTACAATAGCTGGTATTGCTCAAGTTCTTGATTTTAACAGCACTGCTACAAATATTAATTGTAACAATGATGAAGCAATTATTACGGTAACGGCTACAGGTGGAACCCTTGATTATAAGTATGCGGTGGCACTAGCTACGGCTCCAACACCTGCAGTTACTGACTACAGTTTAAGCAATACCCTTACAGTTGATACTAACAATGGTACCAATATGAACTGGATTGTTTATGTGTTAGATGGAAATGGTTGTCCAATCAACAAACCACAAACAATTCTAGTAGATGCTAATCCAACCATTGCTTCGGCAGTAGCAACGCAGTGTCCAAGTGCAACTGGAACGTATAACATTACGGTAACAGCATCTGGCTTTAGTCCAGCACTAGAATACAGTGCTGATGGTAGCAACTATCAATCTGGAAATGTGATTACAGTAAATGCTCCTGGTAATTATAACATTACAGTTCGTGATGCTAATGGATGTATTTCAGCAGCAACTGGAGTTGCTATAGTTAATCCTTTAATTTTAACACCAGTGGTGAGCATTCCAGTATCTTGTACTGGCGGTGACGGACAAATAACGGTAAGCACTACAGGAGGTTCAGGAAATTTTGTGTACAATATTGATGGTGGTTCTTTTGCAGCAGTAACAGCTTTTAACGCAGTTGCAGCAGGAAACCATATTATTGGTGTTCGTGATACAACAACTTTATGTGAAGTATTTGTTCCAGTAAACTTACAAGCAGCTACTTTAGTTACTGGATTTGCATTGGCTAAATCCGATGTGACTTGTAATGGTGGTACTGATGGAAGGATTACTGCAACCATAGCAACGCCAGCACCAGGTGTTAATGATAACCCAGTCTACTTATACAGCCTTAACTCAGGATTACCACAAGCTTCAAACGTGTTTAGTAATTTAGCTGCAGGAACGTATACGGTTAGAGTGATTTCTAGTAGAGGTTGCGATGCTACTGCAACGATAATTATAGATGAACCAGGATTAATTACGGTTCCAGCACCAACAGTAGTACAGTTTGGTTGTGCTTCAGGTAACATTAGCAATCTTGCTACTATTACAGTAACGGGAGTAAATGGAGGTTCAGGAACGTACTTGAATTACGAGTTTTTACGAAATGGTACACGTGTCCAATTTGGAAACAGTAATGTGTATACAGAAACGGTACTTACTGGCGGAAACTATACGGTAAACGTATTTGATGATCGTGGATGCGTGGGTAGCACTACAACCGCTATAAATATTGCACCTTACGTAGCACTTGATGCCGTATCGGTAGCTGTCAATCGACCTATTACTTGCGCCGTTCTAGAAAATATTACGGTATCGGTTACTACAATAGGTGGCACTGCTACTAATTTAGAATATACTATTGTTTACAAAGATCCAATAACAGGAGCTTTAACAGGTCTGTATCCAACTACAACAAATACTGATGGTATATTTACTAATTTACCAATTGGGGATTACAACATTACCGTTCGCAACTTAGATACTGGTTGTGAAATACGTGCTGTTCATTTTGTAAACAATCCAAACACTTTTGATTTGGTGGTTAACGCTACTACTGATATCACGTGTTTGAATGATACGAATGGAACAGCAACTCTAACACTGGTAGATCGTTTGATCACTACAACGCCAGTAAATGGTAATGATGCAGGACCTTTTAGCTATACGCTTCAAAATGCTGCGGGCTTAAATGTAGGTAGCGGAACTGCTGCAAACGCAGGACCAATTACGCTTACAGGTCTTGCGGCAGGAACATACACAATAAGTGCTACCTTGTCTCAAACCCCAGATTGTACGGTTACAACAAACTTTACAATTGCGGCACCAGCAACAGCACTTGATATTACCGAAACCCATACAGAGATTACTTGTGTAACGGGTAATAATGATGGTTCTATATCTGTTGCAGCAACAGGAGGTTGGCCAGGAAGCTATCAATTTGAATTGGTAGGTCCTACACCAGCACAAAGTGTGGCGTATGGAACTCAAACGGTATTCACAGGCTTAACTGCTGGTTCTTACACTGTAAATGTGAGAGATAGTAAAGGATGTGTGAACTCAGAAATTGTAGTACTTAATAATCCAACTCCTATTGCTTTTGTAGCAGTACCTAGTACTATTCTTGTTTCTTGTATTAACGATACAAGTGCTAGTATTACGGTAACTACAGGACCTACAGGCGGATCTGGAAGTTATTTATATACCTTGATTAGAACTAATGCAGCTGGTGTGGTTACTACTAATGGACCACAAATTTCTAATACGTTCAACAATTTAGGTGCTGGTACGTATCAAGTTCGAGTTTCTGATTCTTGGACGTGTAGTACGACTTCAGCAAATATCGTAATCAACGAACCAACAAGAGTAACGGCAGCTTTAACATTGGCTACAGCCAAAACATGTGCTACTGATGCCAGACTTACGCTTACAGCTGCTGGTGGAACGGCACCGTATACCTACAGTACTACCCCTAATTTTGCAACTGCAACAGCAATGATAGGTAATACAGCTACATTCTCTGTACCTGTAGGAACGCATAGCTACTACATTCGTGATAATAACGGTTGTGTAAGTTTCATCTCTAATGAAGTTAAAATTGAAGAGGTTCCTACATTAACCCTTGCATTAGATGTTCAAAATGCCACGATCAATTGTACAGGTGATGCTTCAGGAGTGATTGTTGCTTTGGCACAAGGTGGTTTAGGTAACTATGTGTACACACTTTTGGACAGTACGGGCAATCCAGTACCATTTACGGTAACACAAACTACACCAGGTAACTTTACAAATATTCCTGCTGGAAATTATGTAGTACGTGTAGTAAGTCAAGATTGTGCTGCAGTAACTTCTAGTATTGTACCTATTACTGAACCGCTGGTAGCATTAACGCAATCTAATGTGGTAACGCCTATTACTTGTGCTGGTGAGGGAGATGGACGTATGGTAATCACGGCATCAGGAGGAACGGGAATCATTAAGTATGCTATTTCGCCTAGATTAGATCAGTTCTTTGAATCGGGTGTTTTTGAAAACTTAAGACCAGGTTTCTACGAGTATATTGTTCAAGATGAAAACGGATGTTTTATAAACATTAAGGATATTGAGATCACAGAGCCACGATCTGTATTTGCTACTGTTGTTCCTAACAGTGCGGTTCCAGAAGTATGTGCGGGTGATGCAGACGGTGCATTTAGCATAAACATTACAGGAGGAAACGCTCCATATAGTGTAAGTTTAAATAATAGAAACGGAACCTACACTACAGGAACGCTTACACAAACACAGTTTGATTTCACTGGTTTATCAGGAAACGAACAAATTGTGTACATTCGTGATGCTAATGGTTGTGAAAGCGATATTTCTATTATGCTAGGAGAACCAGTAACGCTTAATCCAGTAGCAGACGTGAACTATGATTGTGTGAACAACAGTCAAGTAAACTCAGTAACCATTACGGTAGCCGCTGGAAACGCGCCTGCTGATTTAGATTATTCTCTTGATGGATCATTAGTGTTCCAAACTAGTAATGTATTCAATAACTTGAGTGCAGGTAGACATACTGTTGATGTAAGGCATACTAACGGTTGTATTAAGCAAGTAATCTTTGATGTAGATCAAATAAATCCTATCACAATCAGTTTATCTGATGGAGGATTGAATGAGATTGTTTCTACTGTTACTGGCGGTTACGGTAACTACCAATACAGCTTAAACGGAGAGCCTCAAGGAAGTCAAGGTAATTTTATCATCTACAAATCTGGTGATTACACGGTAACGGTTACTGATGCTAATGGTTGTTCTGCAACGGCTACTCGTTATTTTGAGTTCATTGATATCAAGATTCCAAATGTGTTTACACCAAATGGGGACGGTAACAATGATACTTGGGCGCCAACAAATACAATTAATTACAAAGATTTAATCTTTGAAGTATTTGACAGATACGGCCGTAAAATAGGCACATACAGAGAAGGTCAGTCTTGGAATGGTAAATACAACGGAAATGAATTACCTTCGGGAGATTACTGGTACATCCTTAGATTAAGAAATGTACAAGACGCTCGAGAATTTGTTGGACATTTCACATTGTACAGATAATATAGAGAATTGCATATGTTCTCAAAAAAATATAGTAAAATGAAAAAAATCATCCTTTCAATGTTGCTCTTGGTGGTGGGTTCAAGCCACGGCCAAGAGTTAAACTTGCCCGTTTTTACGCAATATCTTGCGGATAATCCTTTTGTGGTGTCACCTACTTTTGCTGGTATTGGGGATAATTTGAGGATACGCGCCAACGGCTTGACCCAGTGGGTAGGAATTAAAGGTGCTCCAGATAACCAATCTATTTATGCTGATTTTAGAGTAGCCGATCAATCAGGTGTGGGAATTTCTGCGTACAATGATAAAAACGGAAACACTATGCAACAAGGGATCAAAGCCTCTTTTGCACACCATATTATTTTAGATTATTATTCAAAGCAGTACTTGTCTTTTGGTATCTCGTATAACTTAAACACCTTTAAAATAGATTTTGATGCTTTACAGCCTATCAATAATGACCCGACCATTAACAACAATAGGTTTGTGGCCAATAACAATTTTGATGTGGGTTTCTTATACCGCAACAAGGATTATTATGTGAGTTTCAATGCAAGTAACATTTTAGACAAAGATATTGATCAATTTAGCGGGGTGGAGCCGAGCTTGGTTAGGAACTACCAAGTTTATTCCGGATATGTATTTAGAAGTAGAACCTACAACAGGTCAGAGTTTGAACCATCAGTTTACTACCAATATTTTGCTAGTGATAAACGTTCCAGTACTGATATCAACATCAAGTATCGTAAATACGATCGTAATGATGATTACATTTGGGCAGGAGCTTCATATAGGTTCTTGAATGATCAAGTAGGAAAGCCGCTTAACGTGGGCCCTATGGTTGGATTCAAGAAATCAAGTTTTTACTTTGGGTATTCCTACCAAGTAATTCTAAACCGTTTAGGAAGTTTCAACACTGGAACACACGTTGTAACTATAGGTCTTGATTTCCTTCAAGGAGTGAGTAATTGCCCTTGTACGCAAAACCCAATTATTGACTAAACCTCTTTTTTCAAATAAATTAAAAATCCGATTGTCATTCACAATCGGATTTTTTTGCGATAAAGCTAACGCTTGGCGCCAAAGATTCTCGTGCGATTATGTGTTTTTAGAAAACCTTCAAGAATGATAACGATTTCGTTAGTAACTAAAGTAGATTTTTTGGTTTTCACCAATTTGTTCCCGTGCTAAAAGTGCTATATTTGTTTCTCCTTGAAAAAACAAACACTAACAACATACACATGAAAACTGTACACGATTTCGATTTTAAAAATAAGAAAGCGCTCATTCGAGTAGATTTTAACGTACCGCTAGACGATCATTTCCAAGTAACCGATACCACGCGTATTGAAGCAGCCAAACCTACTATTGATGCTATTTTAGCGCAAGGCGGAAGCGTAATATTAATGTCACATTTAGGACGACCAAAAGGTGTAGAAGCTAAATATTCACTACAACACATTGTACAAACTACAGCTGAAATTCTAGGTGTTCCGGTTCAATTTGCCTCTAACTGTGTGGGTGAGGTGGCTCAACAGGCTGCACTTAACTTGCCAGCAGGAAGCGTATTGATTCTTGAAAATTTACGCTTTCATCCAGAGGAAGAGGCTGGTGATGTGGCTTTCGCCAAAGAATTAGCCAGTCTTGGAGATATTTATGTGAATGATGCTTTTGGTACAGCGCATAGAGCACATGCTTCTACCACTATCATCGCACAGTTTTTTCCAGATCACAAATGTTTTGGATTGTTGCTTGCTAAAGAAATTGAGAGCTTAAATAAAGTATTGAAAAATAGTGAAAAACCAGTTACTGCGGTTTTGGGTGGTTCTAAGGTTTCTTCTAAAATCACTGTGATCGAAAATATTTTAGATAAAGTAGACCACATGATTATAGGTGGTGGAATGACTTTTACTTTTGTGAAAGCGCTAGGAGGCAAAATAGGAAACTCTATTTGCGAAGATGACAAACAAGACTTAGCACTAGAAATTTTGCGTTTAGCCAAAGAAAAAGGGGTTCAAATACACCTTCCGGTTGATGTTGTAGCGGCTGATGCTTTTGCCAATGATGCTCAAACGCAAGTAGTGGATGTAAATAATATCCCAGACGGCTGGCAAGGTCTTGACGCAGGACCAAAATCATTAGCACTTTTCAAAGAAGTGATTATGGAATCTAAAACTATTTTATGGAACGGACCTTTGGGAGTTTTTGAATTAGAAAATTTCGCAAATGGAACTATTACATTAGGTAATTACATTGCCGAAGCTACAGCCAAGGGAGCTTTTTCACTTGTGGGCGGTGGTGACTCTGTAGCTGCAGTAAAACAATTTGGTCTAGAAGACAAAGTAAGTTATGTATCAACAGGTGGCGGAGCCATGCTAGAAATGCTTGAAGGTAGAGTACTTCCAGGTATTGCAGCTATCTTGGAATAATTTTTAAAAAGCAGTCATTTGCATAAATAAAGAATTTGTATCTGTACAGTTCACAGTGTTCAGTTTTCAGTTCTCAGTATTCGGTTCACAGTTCACAGTTTACAGTATTCAGTTTACACTTAGTTTTCAATTGCCGTTGGTTTTAACCAATGGTAATTTAAGTTTTAGGGCTTTTGGCTTTAGCCAAATTGTACCATTTGTTGCTGATTTGAAGTTGTTTATCAAGACAAAAGAAAACAATGAACTTTATAGATGAAGTTGTCTGCTTAAATTATGATCGTGTAGAGATACTTCGTTCCTCAGCATGACAGAACGGAGGCTTTATGGTTTACGGTTTACATTTCACATTTCACAATTCACAATTCACATTTCATACAACTTTATAGAAAAGCGCTTTCGGATTGTTCTAGTAATCAGTGTAAATCTTTTAAATCTGTGGTTAAATATTGTATAAGTATTAATTAAGAGTTGTCATTAAAACTTAATATCGCTACTTATTTTCTTAAATCGATAGATATTCCTTATAAATGTATCAATTATTGCATTTTTAACACTTTTTAAAGACGTTTTTTAGAAAAAACCCGTTAAGTTTGTAAATCAAGCTTTGTAATCATTTGAAATATAGGTCTTTGATCGTAAAAATATGAATATAAAAAATACCACTGTTGCATTATTACTTTTGTTTTCGGCTAATTTGTTTGCACAAGATGCAAATAATACCCAATCCATTTTAAAAATAGTACCTAAAATTTCGTATCTCGATTCTATCAAGAAAACTTTTGTAAACGATAAAGTTGCCGCACGCGTTGACAGTTTGTGGATGAAGGAACTTACTGATCTGGATTTATTTTCTTCATTCTCTGAAGAAATAAAAAATACCAATCTTGATGTAGCAATTGATTATGAGTTGCCTACAGATATACTTAAGCAAAGATTGGCTGCCATGGATGCAAAGTCACCTTTTAATATTGAGTACAATCCGGGATTAGAAAACTTAATCAAATCTTTTTTGAAAAACAGAAAAAAATCTTTTGAACGCCTTATGGCAGTTTCTGAATATTATTTTCCGTTAATGGAGGAAGCATTAGCAAAGCAAAATGTCCCTCTCGAAATTAAATATCTAGCAGTGGTTGAGTCGGCATTAAATCCTAAAGCAGTTTCCCGAATGGGCGCTACTGGATTGTGGCAGTTCATGTATCAAACCGGAAAACAATACGGTCTTAAAATAGATTCTTATGTAGATGAAAGAAGTGATCCACTGAAATCTAGCGAAGCTGCAACGCAATATATGACCAACATGTACAAGATATTTGGAGATTGGGATTTGGTTTTAGCAGCCTACAACTCTGGACCTGGTAACGTTGCCAAAGCCATCAGACGTTCTGGAGGACAACAAAATTATTGGAATATTCGAAAAAATTTACCCCGTGAAACACAAAGTTATGTACCTGCTTTTTTAGCAACCATGTATATTTATGAATACCACAAAGAACATGGTATTGTTCCTAATAGAGCCAAAGTAAAACACTTTGCTACAGATACGGTGATGATCAAGCGTCAAATGACTTTCAGACAAATATCGGACTTACTTGATGTGCCGGTAGCACAATTACAGCTTTTAAATCCGTCTTACAAGCTAAACGTGGTGCCTTTTTATCACGATCAAACACATTTTTTAAGATTACCACAAGAAAAAGTTGCCGTTTTTGCCTCAAACGAAGACAAAATATATGCCTACGCACAATACGAAAAAGACAAAAGTGAAAAACCTTTTATGTTAGTAAAAACAACTGTTGTTAAAGACAGTCTTAGAACTAACACTGAAAGTCTGGCTGCAACCAAAAGTGTGTACTACAAAGTTAGAAAAGGTGATAATATTGCTAGTGTAGCTCTAAAATATGGGGTAACTATTGCCGAAATAAAAAAATGGAATCACATCAAGGGCAACAATATTGCATACGGACGAAGTTTGAAAATCAATACTGATCCTTCTACGGTAAATGAATTAAAGTCTGAACCTAAAAATACAGTTTATAAAAACACAGCGCTGGCAGATGCTAAAGTAAATAAAGAGGAAAAGGCTGTTGATGCGTCAAACACCGCTTCAAGTTATGTAGTGCAAAAAGGAGATAACTTGGGAAGTATTGCAAAAAAACACAATTTGACAGTTACTGAGATTCAAAAGTTAAATGGCTTAACTACGGCTTCTGTACAAGCGGGATTGGTTTTGCAATTAAGTCCAAAAGAAACTGATGCTAAACCAGATGCAGCAACAAGTCCGTTGCGCAAAGATGTCGAGTATGTTGTTTTAAAAGGAGATAATTTAGGTGCAATTGCGACTAAATTTGGCGCCACTGTTCCCGAATTAAAATCGTGGAATAACCTACCTGATAATACGATTACAATAGGAAAATCTCTTATTGTTGCCAAGGATGAAATAGCAATCAATACTGATAAAGCTACTGTAGATACTTTTAAAACAAAGAAAAATACATCTGCTGCGAAAACTGCTTCAGAATATTTTGTAAAAAAAGGAGATTCCTTATTTAGTATTTCTAAAAAATATCCGGGTGTAACCATCAATGATTTGAAAAAGTGGAACGGTATTAGTGGTGAAGATATCAAACCAGGTATGAAGTTAAAAATAAACGGATAATACGGCTTTGTTCTTTATATTTGGGTTTTACTAAACAACACCCAGCAATGCATCGATTTTATTGTTTCTTCATTTTTGCGACACTTTCTTTGTTTTCTTGTCAAAAGGATAACAGCTCGTTGCCACGTATTACTACAGGTAAAATCAACACCATATCGGTTATTATTGAAGATCAGTTGTGGAATGGTGAGATAGGAGATAGCATCAGGAATAAATTTGCTGCGCCAGTAATAGGCTTGCCTCAAGAAGAACCTCTTTTTAACATCAATCAATATCCTGTGAAACTTTTAGAAGGTTTCATGACCGATACGCGAGCGATAATTGTGGTAAAAAAAACTGAGTTCAATAAATTTGAAATCAAGAAAAATCAATATGCGAGTCCGCAAAATGTTTTTCATATTTCAGGAAGAACAGTAAGTGATATTGTGACAATCATGGAGCAAAATGCACCCCAAATGATCTCCATGATTAAAAATGCTGAAATAGCGGCTAGTCAAAAAATAAACAAACAATCTTTACTGGATCCTAAAATTATTGAGAACAAGTTTCATACAGCCATTCAAGTTCCTACGGGTTATGTGTATGTCTTGCAAAAACGAAATTTCTTGTGGCTCAAAAAAGAATTTATTGGCGGAAACACTAGTCTTTTGCTCTACCAAGTTCCTCTAGATAAATATAGAACCGATAAAAACTGGAGCGCAAAGGTGATTCAACTGCGCGATTCTATAGGCAATTTGTACATCAGAGGGAAAGAACCTCATACCAACATGATTACAGAGGAGGCGTATTCTCCTTATTTTTCTAAGACAAAACTCAATAAATACACTGCTTATGAAACTAAGGGAACTTGGCAATTGAATAATGACTTCATGTCGGGTCCTTTTATCAATTATGCAATACTAGACACTACATACAACCGATTACTAATTCTAGAAGGTTTTTGTTATGCGCCTTCTAAAGATAAAAGGGATTTAATGCACGAATTAGAATCCATTATAAAATCGGCACGGATTATCAAAAAAGAGCCTTAAATTGCTTTAATTTGTATAAAAAACGGCACATGACACTACAATGGGAAATAAAAGCTTTTGAAGCACTTACAGTTTTTGAGTTATATGATATTTTAAAGTTACGAAGCGAGATCTTTGTAGTTGAGCAAAACTGTGTGTACCTAGACTTGGACGGTAAAGATAAAGTAGCCTTACACCTTATCGGCGTTTATGACGGTAAAATAGTGGCGCATTCTAGATTGTTTCAACCCGGAATAAGTTTTGATTTTGCATCAATAGGTAGAGTTACTGTTGATGCTAATTACCGTGATCGCAAATGGGGACATGACCTAATGCGCGAGTCTATTGCAGGCATAGCGAAACATTTTGGCGAAAGCCAAATCACAATAGGAGCCCAGTTGTACCTAAAAAAGTTTTACGAAAGCCACGGTTTTGTACAAACCAGTGAGATGTATCTTGAAGATGATATCCCACACATAGAAATGCAAAAACAGTAAGTTACATTTTTAAGATAGCTTTGTAGGCAGCGGCATCGTTTAAGAGTGTCGTTGCTTTCTTGATTTCGATGTTGTTTTTGGTGTAATATTGGTACAAACCTTCTTGGTATTGAAAACGTTTGATAATTTCATCAACCATTAAACCCTTGATTTCTTTTTGATGTTTGTCTAGCAATGCATTTTCAGATTTTTGCAAGGCGGTCAATAATTGCTGGTACTCTACTTGAATGGATTCGTCTAGCTTTTCTTTTTTGGCTACAGCCAAAGTATTTTTCAAAGCCAATTCGGTTTCTGTGTCAAAGGAGAATTTTTGAGCTTTTAAATAGTTTTTAAAATCAGCATAATCAGCATCACTAATCACTGGAATTTGATTTCCAAGTGTTGGGTTTTTGTAACAGTAACTGGTAACGTAGTTAAAGATTCCATCGTTTCTTAACAACGCATTAGTGATTGGACTGGACTTCGTTTCGTCAAGGGCAATATCTGGTTGAATACCTCCGCCGTCATACACAGTTCTACCTTTTCGGGTTTTAAAAGCGTTAAAGTTCTTCTCTTCGGTTTTCAAAGCCATTCCGTTTTTATCCTTTTTAGAATAATCCAATGCCTGAATGCATCGTCCCGAAGGAGTATAGTAGCGCGAAATGGTCACTTTGAGTTGGGTACCATAAGTTAAATCAACAGGACGCTGTACTAATCCTTTCCCAAAACTACGACTTCCTACCACTACCGCACGATCTAAATCCTGCAACGCACCTGCAACAATTTCTGAAGCTGAGGCACTACGGCCATTTACCAAAACGATTAATGGAATGTCTAAGTCTACAGGCTCTCTAGTGGTTTTATAAGTGGTATTGTGTTTGTCAATTTTAGACTTTGTGGTGACAATAGTTTCGTTTTTGGCTACAAATAAATTGCAAATATTTACAGCTTCGTTCAGTAACCCGCCAGGATTGTCTCTTACATCCAGAATAATGCGTTCAGCACCTTCTTTTTTGAGTTGTTCTAGTGCTTCTTTGGTTTCAAAAGAGGCTTTTTTGTTAAAATGAGACAAGACAATGTAACCCGTTTTATCATCGATTTTTGCAAAAAACGGTACCGATTTAATTTCTACTTCATCCAGTACAATTTGTGTGGTATTTGGCTTGCCTTGTCTTAGGTATTTTACTGTGATTTTTGTGTTTTTAGAACCCTTGAGTAATTGCGAGGCATCATCTTTGAAATCTGATAAAAGCACATCACCTATTTGAATGATCTCATCACCTGCTTTTAAACCGGCTTTGTCAGCAGGGAAATTTTTATACGGTTCTTTGATAATCAGTTTATCTTCTTTGCGGGTCAGTATAGCGCCTATGCCGGTATATTCACCTGTGTTGTTGATTTTAAACTTCACAACATCTTGCTCGTTAAAATAGACCGTGTACGGATCTAGGTTAGCCAACATGGCCTTAATGGCTTTGTCCATTAACTCGCCTGGATTAGTCTCATCTACATAATTGCGGTTCAATTCTTTGAAAAGCGTGGTGAAGATTTCGATTTGTTTGGCAATTTCGAAGAAATCATCTTTGAAACTGCTTCCAATGAATAAAAATGCCGAAGCAACAACAGGTAATATAAATTTTTTTTTGAGGAAAGAATACATGTTTTTTATATTTTTTTTGACTTAAATCGTTTTCTAATAAAGTAACCTAAAGCAATCATAATGAGGATAAATGGCCAAATGCTGAGTAAATTGATAAACAAACTCGAAAGACTATTGAACCCTGATTTGATGGCGGTCCAGATTTTTGTTCCATATGATTCGGTAGCTCCACTAGCCTCTGCAACAGATTTATAAAATTCTATGGTTATGGTGCTGTAGGAAACTTGGTTTTGCATGTAGTTCAATTGCCCTTCTTTGGCTTCAATCTCTTCTCGAATTGCCGAAAGTTGTTTTTCAATTTCTAGCATTTCGGTAACCTTGTTTGCTTTTTTCAAAAGTTCCAGATACCGGTTTTCTAATACTTTCTTTGCTTTTAATCGGGCATCAAGATCTATAAATTCAGCAGTGACATCCTGTGAAGTTATTTCTTTAGTGTCAAAATACGCAACTCCTTTTGAAATGGAAGCTATAAAAACATCAAAGTTTTGGCTTGGTACACGAACCGTTAGATTTCTAAAAACCGACTCGTAATCTTTGCCTTCATTGTCGTTTTGGATCGTTGCTTTACTATTTTTTACTGCATTTTGTATTTGGGTATATGTAGCTTCTAAATCATTGGTTTCAAAACGAAGGTTACCTGTTTTGATGATTTTTTGTTCTGTTTTTTCTTTTTCAGGCGAGTCCATTTTATCAGCATTGTAGTTGCCATTTTGTCCAGATTCTCTTTTTGCAGGAAGTTTAATAGCTGTGATTTTCATATCTAAATCAGCTTCTTCTTTTTTACAACTCCCCAAAGACAAGAGTATAAGAATAAATAAGAGTATTGACTTCATAAATAGGTTGTTTTAATGCTAAAAATACAAAAAATAGAATTGCTACTCTTCTTTTTTTATTTGTAGCAAAAACTTTTCAAACAATTGAACAGTTTTAGTATTGATTTCTTGGTAAGTCAAGCGATCCTTGGTTTGATAAAAAAACATGAAGGAATACGGTTGATCAAGATTATCTAGCAACAAATGTTTATTTAGGCGATAGGTTTCGCGCAGTACACGTTTGAAATAATTGCGGTCTACAGCTTTTTTAAAATTCTTTTTAGATACGGAAACGCCTATTTTTATTTTTTCACTATCGCCAAAAGTACCTGCTTTGTATACCAATCGCAACGGATATTTGGATACGGATTTACCCTCAGTAAATAATAAACCAATGGTTATTTTGCTTTTTAGTTTTTCGGTTTTAGGGTACTTGAAATTCATATATAGGGAACGTATTTTGGATAGCAAAGGTACAATTAAAGCTGTTTTTTGCGACTTTTTCTAGATGAAATACCGCTAAAAATATATTTATTACTTTTGCAGAAATTTTTTAAGCATGCAAAAAATAATTTCATACCCTATATCTGTTGTTTATTATCTCTGTTTTAGTCTAACATTGCTTGTTTTTCATCCTATTCAATGGGTTTGTTTCAACGTGTTTGGCTACCAAGCACATAAAAAAAGTGTGGATTATTTGAATTTTTTCTTGGTAAAATGCACTAATTTGCTTGGAACTACATATACTTTTACAAATAGAGATATCATCCCAAAGAATGTGCCCTTGATTTTTGTGTGCAACCATCAAAGTATGTACGATATTATTGCAATGATTTGGTATTTTAGACGTTTTCATTGTAAATTTGTGAGTAAGAAAGAATTAGGTAAAGGAATACCAAGTGTATCCTATAATTTACGCCATGGAGGATCTGTACTTATAGATAGAAAAGATCCCAAACAAGCCATTCCTGCTATTAGAAGTTTATCAGAGTATATAGAAAAGCACAAGCGTTCTGCCGTTATTTTTCCAGAAGGAACCCGAAGTAAAACAGGGAAACCAAAAGAGTTTTCACAAACAGGATTAAAAATGCTGTGCAAGAGTGCCCCATCGGCCTACGTAGTTCCGGTTAGCATTAACAACTCTTGGAAAATGGTAAAATTTGGTTTTTTCCCCGTAGGTTTAGGAAATCATCTTACCTTTGTAGTGCACGAACCGCTTGCAGTATGCGAATATGATTTTGCTGATTTGATGGTGAAAACCGAAACAGCCGTTGTGAATGGAATAAAAATTTAATATATATAAAATGTCAATAAAAAACATTCGATTAGAAGTAATGCAGTTTTTAGAGAAAAACGTAGATAGCTTTGTCGATCAGTATCTTATTCCTGTTGAAAAGATATGGCAACCAACAGATTTTTTGCCAGATTCCCAGAGTGATACTTTTTTTGATGAAGTAAAAGAACTACGTGAAATTGCTAAAGATTTGCCTTATGATTTCTGGGTAACACTAGTTGGTGATACCATTACAGAGGAAGCGTTGCCTACCTATGAGTCTTGGCTTATGGATGTAGAAGGAATAGATAATGTAGAGCGCAACGGATGGTCTAAATGGATCAGACAATGGACAGGTGAGGAAAACCGTCATGGTGATTTATTAAACAAGTACTTATACTTATCCGGTCGTGTAAACATGCGCGAAGTAGAAATGACTACACAGCACTTGATCAATGATGGTTTTGATATTGGTACTGGAAGAGATCCTTATAAGAACTTTATCTACACTAGTTTTCAAGAACTAGCTACCTATGTTTCACATAACAGAGTAGCTCAAATAGCTAAAAAATACGGAGATAACAAACTGTCTAAAATGTGCAAAATGATTGCAGGCGATGAAATGCGCCACCATCATGCATATAGTGAGTTTGTAAACCGAATTTTCCAAATTGACCCAAGCGAAATGATGCTTGCTTTTCAATACATGATGAAAGCAAAAATTGTGATGCCGGCTCATTTCTTGAGAGAATCTGGCGAAAAAATAAGCTCAGCTTTTGAACAGTTTTCTGATTCTGCACAGCGTATTGGGGTGTATACCGCAGTAGACTATGTTGAAATTATGCAAAAATTAATTGACAAGTGGGAAATTGATAAAATAGGTGGTTTAACAGATGAAGCTGAAAAAGCACGTGACTATTTGATGAAATTACCTGCTAGAATGGCCAAAATTTCTGAGCGTTTGGTAATTCCTCAAGAATCTCACATTTTCAAATGGGTTGAGCCTGCCTTAATACGCTAATTCACTCCTGCGAATACCCAATATAAATGTTGGATTTTAAAGTTTTAAAGCTTTAAAGTTCAACATTTTTTTTAAAAACAAAAGATACAATGACAAATCCTGATTTGATAAACAAGACAATTCTTTTTGTAAAAGAAGAATTAAAAAATGCCGAGGGCGGACACGATTGGTTTCATATCGAAAGAGTGTTTAAAAATACAGTGCTAATTGCAAGTACGGAAACTTGTGATAGTACTGTTGCCCAGCTTGGTGCGTTGCTACATGATATTGCCGATAGTAAATTTCACGATGGGGATGAAACGGTAGGGCCTAGAGTTGCTCGAAAATTTTTAGAATCGGAACATGTTGAAGAGGAAATTATTGCACATGTGGTTCAAATTATTGAAAACATCTCCTATAAAGGTGGTAATGTTGAACGAAAGTTTTCCTCCATTGAACTAGATGTAGTTCAGGACGCAGATCGTTTAGACGCCATAGGAGCCATAGGAATTGCCAGAGCATTCAATTATGGAGGTTTTAAAAACAGAGCGCTGTATAACCCTGAAATAGCTCCAAACACCAGCATGACCAAGGAAGAATACAAAAAGAATAATGCTCCTACAATAAATCATTTCTACGAAAAGCTTTTGCTCTTAAAAGATAAAATGAATACCGAAACGGGAAAGAAGATAGCGCAAGAAAGACACCAATACATGGAGGGTTTTCTAGCTCAGTTTTATGCAGAATGGGAAGGGGAGAAGTAAGTTAGCATTGTACAGTTTACAGTTTACAGTTTGCTGTTTTTGAGATTGTTATCCTTCAAAAAAATAAAACTCAGGCTTGAATGATATGTAATCCATTACGAGCTCTTTTTAACAAATGCTGGTTTTCAAGTCGAAAACCAGCATTTGTTATCAAAAATTTTATGCTGAAATCCCTTTTTCTTTCATTTCTAGAATCACATCCGATGCATTTTTAAAGGTAGGTGCTTGCTCAATGATAGTTCCTACTCTTTTTTTATTGAGTTTAAACGTAATGTCATTTTCTGTGGTGAAGAGTAGAGCCGTCAAAAAAGGGTTGTTCATATACGGAGCCAATACAATATACGCCTCATCAAGGGTATGGAAACTTTCTATTTCTTCGGTTTTGTAACGCGCCGTTATAGACATACAAAACACATCGTTTTCTTGTAAAACAGGGCGAACATAAATATTTTTCAATTCTGTATCACCAATGGTTTTGGCTAGGGTTAACTTTGCATACGTATAGTTATCTATACTTTCTTTTACTTTTTCCCAGAACAGATCAAATACAGGTTGGAAGGACATAATTAGAATTTAAAGAGTGAAATAATCACAAATGAAATGCAAAATTAAGCCTTGTGCAGCAAACAAATCCTTTTTGTGAAAAAAAATATTTAAAACAAGGTGTGTTTAAACTAAAAAGAGAACCGATCTGGTTCTCTCTTATTTTTATTTTCCAGTAAAAACTGCTTTTCTTTTTTCTAAGAAAGCCGTTGTTCCTTCTTTAAAATCTTCGGTTCCAAAACATTTTCCAAAAGATTTAATCTCTGTTTCGTATCCGTTTTTACCTTCTTTGAAATTAGCATTAACCGCTTTTATTGCTTTGCCAATAGCGTATGGAGAATTCTTAATTATCTTATTGGCTATATTGGTGCAAAATTCTATTAGTTCGTTTTCTGAAACCACATGGTTTACTAAGCCTATTCTGTGAGCTTCATCTGCAGTAACCATTCCAGCAGTCATAATCATTTCCATAGCGCGGCCTTTTCCTACTAGTTGTGGTAGGCGTTGTGTTCCTCCGTATCCAGGAATCACTCCTAGCGATACTTCTGGTAAACCCATCTTGGCATTTGTAGAGGCTACTCTAAAATGACATGACATGGCTAATTCTAATCCGCCACCTAGTGCAAAACCATTTACGGCTGCAATAACAGGTGTTTTTAAATTTTCGATAAAATCAAATAATTTTTCTTGACCTTCAGCTGCAAGTTGGGATCCTTCTTCTATGGAGAAATTTGCAAATTCTGAAATATCAGCTCCTGCAACAAAAGCTTTTTCGCCACTTCCTGTTAAAATAATTGCACGAATCTCATTGTTTTTTGACAATAATTTAAAGGCTTTGTTCAAATCAGAAATGGTTGCCACATTCAATGCATTCAACTTTGTAGGTCTATTGATGGTTACAGTAGCAATGTTTTCTTGGGTAGTAACCAAAATATTTTCGTAGTTCATAAGTGTTTTTTAAGAGTTTATGATGGGGAGCGACACAATGAATGTGGTTCCTTTGCCAAATTCAGATTCAAAGATAATCGTTCCTTTGTAATTTTCGATAATGTTTTTTATAATTCCTAGACCAAGACCCATCCCGCTACTTTTGGTGGTAAATTTAGGTTCAAAAATCCTATGTGAATCGCTGGCTTGTATTCCTATACCGTTATCTGATACGGTTATGAGTACGTTATTGTCTTCTTTTTTTATTTTTACGAGAACCTTTTTAAATTCTTGTTGCTCCGGTATAGATTGAATAGCGTTTTTGGCAAGATTGGTAATAACTCGAATCAATTGTGTACGGTCAATTTTTGAGATAATCTCTGGAGACTCGCTTTGAAATTCAACATAATCTTCATTAAAAATATCCATGGTAAGCTCCACAACTTCAACTACATTCAGGGTTTCATTTTGTTGGGCAGGCATGGAAGCAAAGTTAGAAAAGGCCGAAGCGACCGCACTCATGGTGTCAATTTGCTGAATGAGCGTTTCAGAGTAGTCGTTCATTTTCTGTTTTACATTGGGATCCAATGGGTCAAACTTGCGTTGAAAGCTTTGAACCGTGAGTCTCATTGGCGTAAGCGGATTTTTAATTTCATGGGCTACTTGTTTCGCCATTTCTCTCCAGGCTTCTTCGCGCTCACTTTGTGCTAGTTTGATGGCACTTTTCTCCAGTTCATCTACCATGGCATTATATGCCTTGATGAGTAAATTAATCTCTTTGCTATTGGCCTCCAAAACAATTTTTTCGTTTTTTTGGTTTAAACTGGTTTCACTTAATTTATCCGAAATGGTTTTCAAAGATTTTGTAATGTAGGACGATAAAAAGTACGCCAGCGCAAAGGCCATGAGTAGCATAAAAGTATACACTTGACCTAGTCTGACCAAGAAATTTTTAAGTTCATTTTCATAATATCCATCGTCTTCTACATAAGGCAAGTTTAAAATCCCGAGTGGCTTGAATTTGTCATCTTTGATTTGGCTAAAAGCCGAACGATTTTTTTTGCCGTCAATGGTTTTAATGTCTACATACCTTTTTTCAATGGAGGAACGCACCAGTTTCAAAATGTATTTGGGTACTGGTGGCGCCACTTTATCAACCGAAAAAGATTCTTTGGAAGATTTTAATAACTGACCGTTAAGGCTGTAAATATTAATTTCGACATTATGAATGTGTGCCAATTCATGAATTTTATCCTTAAAAATGAGGTCTAGGTTTGCTGCGGTAAGAGGATAAGTAGTGGTTGAAAGAATAAAGTTGATGTGCTGTTTAACTGCATTTTCGTTCCGTTCCAGTCGCTCTTGGTGGTATTCTTTGGCTTCGTTTTTAAATTGAATGATCGAAATCGAAGCTAATATAACGGAGGCCATTAATATCAATACAATCATGGACAGGAAAATCCTAATCCGCAAGGAAAGCATTGCTATTTTGAAGCTTTTGAACATGTTTTTTAGTTTACAGTCTCAGTCTCAGTACCGGTTGGGAACTGAAAATTCAACTATTTTCTTTCTCTAATTTTTTTGTAAAATTGGAAACCCAGCATTAAAATGACAGAGAACAAAATGATCCCAATTACTCCGTAAATCCAATTGAATGCATTTTTTAAAATCACTAAAAAGACTACGGCAAAAAGTATAATTGTAGCGCCTTCGTTCCATAATCGCATAAAATTAGAGGTGTATTTAACTTCGTTTCGTTGCAATTGATTAAAGATTTGGTGGCATTTAGCATGGTACAAATACAATAAAAACACAAATCCTAGTTTGACATGCATCCAAGGCATTTGAAGCCACGCCCGACCTAAATCTGTGAAAAACAACATCCAAAATGCAAATATACTGGCTAATACTGCCGATGGCCAAGTGATGATGTACCACATGCGGTACGTCATTATTTTGAATTGGTTTTGTAAAATTTCTTTTTCGGGTGAAGGTTTGTCTGCAGCTTCAATTTGGTAAACAAATAGGCGAACAATATTAAAAAGCCCCACAAACCAAGTAATTACAAAGATGAGGTGTAATGATTTTATGTAATTGTAGTATTCCATAGTACCGTTATAGTAGTTTAGTATGTATTTCTTTTTTTAATAAATAGCCAGTCAATGCTGTTGATAAAACATCGGCAATAGGAAAAGCAATCCATACGCCAAAAATACCTAAAAAATTTGGTAGAATGAGCACTAGCGGGATGAGGAAAAATCCTTGTTTGCTTAACGTTAAAAGTAATGCTTTTTTGGCATTGCCAATCGCTTGAAAATAAGCAGCACCAATCAGTTGAATGGCAATAACAGGTGAAGCTGCAAAAACCCAGCGTAAAGCATTAGGCGTTTGGGCTATAACCTCGGGATCAGTGGTGAAAACTGATACAATTGGTTGAGCAAATACCAAGATAACCACAAATATTATAGAAGCCAAAACGGCTGCGTATAAAATGGATAACTGAACACTCTCCTTAACACGAGCAAAATTGGAAGCGCCATAATTGTATCCCGCAATAGGCAAAAATCCTTGTGTGATTCCAAGTATGGGAAACAAAGCAAACATTAACATTCTGCTAATGATTCCATAAATGGCAACGGAGTGTTCTCCTCCATAGGTGTACAATGTGTGGTTTAACAAAATGGATAAAAGACTAACGACACCTTGCCTGGAAAACGTAACAATGCTAAGGGAAGTTATTTGCTTGACAATGGATGCGTTGAATAAAAAATGTTTGATTTGCAGTTGCAATTGACTCTTGAAAATAAAGTACCACACAACAAATAAAAAACAAGTAGTATAGGATATGGCTGTGGCCAATGCTGCGCCAAAAATACCCATGTCCAAGTATTTTATAAATAGAATATCCAGAGCAATGTTTACAAATGCTGGGATGATCATGGCTACCATGGCAAATTTTGCCTTTCCTTCAGCCCGAATGACATTATTCCCCATCATGCACAATGCTAGAAAGGGAACGCTTATGATAATAGGAAAATAAAATTCTTGCGCGGGTTTAAAAATGGCACCTTTTGCCCCAAAAAGTAAAAGCATTTCATCACTAAATACCAAACCGAATACCACAAACACCGAGGCTAGGATGAAAGTCATTGTTATTTGGTTCCCAAAAGTTTGCAATGCTTTTTCCTTGTTGTTTGCGCCTAAAGCACGTGACAAAACTGATCCGCCGCCCACACCAATGGCCATGCCAAGAGACGAAATTAAAAAAGTGATGGGCAATACAACGGTTACTGCAGCAATTGCAAGTGAACCGATCCATTGCCCAACAAATATGGTGTCTATCAAAATATTAACAGACATAAAGAGAATCCCAATAGAGGAAGGAACCGCTTGTTTAATCAAGAGTGTTTTGATTGGTTGCGTTCCCAACTCATCGGTACTGGTATTCATTTATGCAGTAGTTTTTTCTAAAGTTGCAGTTGTAGATACGCCTGTCCAGGTAGTAATCCAGTTTCCTACTGTTTTACACCAATCTTCATCGTCATTTAAACAAGGAATGGCCATAAATTTTTCACCTCCATGGTGTAAAAATTCTTCATTGGCTTCCATAGCAATTTCCTCTAAAGTCTCTAAACAGTCTGATACAAAAGCAGGTGTCACTACAGCTAGATTTTTAATGCCGTTTTTTGGCATTTTGTTTACTTCAACATCTGTGTAGGGAGTCAACCATTTGTCGCCCGCTAAACGTGATTGAAACGTCTGGCTGTATTTTCCCTCTGGGATTCCTAACAACTTAACCACTTGTTTTGTGGTTTCGTAGCATTGATGACGGTAACAAAATTCGTGTGCAGGTGATGGTGTATTACAACAAGAGCCATCTATTTTACAATGTGATTTGGTGATGTCTGTTTTGCGAATGTGGCGTTCTGGAATTCCGTGGTATGAAAACAACAAATGATCGTAATCAAAACCTTCCAAATGTCCTTTTATAGAATCAGCTAGATTTTTCAAATAATCAGGTTTATTGTAAAAAGCTGGAACAATTGTGAATTTCATTTCTGGGAAATACTTTTTGCGGTGTTCCTCTGCTAGTTCTAGAATAGTCGTAGTTGAAGCCATTGCGTGTTGCGGATACAACGGAAAAAGCAACACTTCGGTCACCCCTTTATCGTGTAATTCTTGTAATCCAGATAAAAGTGATGGATTGCCGTAACGCATAGCCAGAGCAACAGGAACATCTACGAGTTTTTGTACTTTTTCGTGCATTCTTCTTGATATGACTACAAGTGGAGAACCTTCGTCCCACCAAATTCTAGCATACGCCGCCGCTGATTTCTTAGGTCTTGTTTGTAAAATGATTCCGCGTACTAGTAATGCACGTAATAAAAACGGAACGTCAATTACATATTTGTCCATTAAAAACTCATCTAAATAAGGTTTTACATCTTTTGGAGTTGGACTTTCGGGAGAACCTAAATTTACTAATAATACACCTTTCATCTTGTCTTTTTTTATGAAGCAAAAGTAACTAAACCTGCTTTTTTATACTTTGTGATTAACTATTTTTTATTTATTGTTTAATATACGAAAACAATTGTTTACTGCATATTAGGGTTTATGGACATCAAATACTTTTTGGGTGTGGTAGCAAATTTCTTTTTGAATGCTGTAATAAAATGACTTCCAGTGCTGTATCCTATTTTCAACCCCACTTCGTTTACGTTGTAAGAGCCACTATCTAGTAGTTTCCGAGCAAAATCCATTTTATAGTCAAACAGAAATCCGTAAACGGTGTCACCATAAATTTGTTTGAAACCCATTTTGAGTTTTTTTAAATTCAGACCTATTTCATCTGCCAGTTCTTGTAATCCTGGTGGTTCAGCCATGTTAGCAATAATAATTTCCTTTGCCTTTTTTATTTTGATCACATTGTCTTCATCTATTAAAAAAGGACATTGCTCTGCATTTGGATCTTCGGTTCTATTGAAATAAAGGCTCAATAACTCATATCCTTTGCCTTTGTAATATAGGTTTTTTATAGATGGATGCAAGCTGTAATGAAACAACTGCGATAGTACAATTGCCATTGATGGGCTAATGTTTCCTTCGTTATAATATTTTTTATCTTTATTATCGGCGCTCAAAAAAGTAATATAATCTGCCTCAGTAGAGAATAGCGCATGGAATTTTTTGATTGAAATAATTACAGATATCACCCAAGAATTTGGAGCTAGTTCTAAATTAAGAGGTAATTCTTTTTGTGGATTGTAAAGTAATAATGATTTTTCCTCTTTGAGTTCTAGCGCATAGTTTCCTTGATTAAAAATAAATTTAGCACTTCCTTTTAGTCCAAAATGAAACTGAATCAAGCCACTGCTCACTTCTCGTTGTGCATGGAACGGGTCTATACCATCATTTTGAAACCGAATTAGCGTAAAATCGTCTTCAATTTTTATAATTTCTTGTGAACTCATAGCGGTATTTTTTTAATATAAAAATCATATTCAGGAAACGTATTTATTTAGAACAACTCTAAATAAAGAGATTCAAAGCACTTGATTTCATTACAAAAATAAGTTTTTTTGGTTAATAAATACATTTAGAATCAAAAAATCATTAAGCGATACAAAAAGAACTTCTAGCGTTATTTTTATAACTACTGTAGTACTAATTTTGTTTCACTTTTTGGAAAAGTGCAAATATGGAAAACAAAAACACATCAAAGCATCAATATTTTTACGCGGTTGGGTTAAGCTACAAGAAAGCCGATGCAGAGATTAGAGGGAAGTTTAGTTTAGATGGTGTTGCAAAAACTCGTTTGTTAGAGCAAGCTAAGAATGAAGGAATAGAGAGTTTAATAGTTACTTCAACCTGCAACCGTACTGAGATTTACGGTTTTGCAGAACATCCATTTCAATTGATCAAATTGATTTGTGAGAACAGTCAAGGTTCAGTTGAATCCTTTCAAAAGGTAGGATTTGTTTATAAAAATCAAGATGCCATTAGTCATTTATTTAGAGTGGGAACGGGTCTTGATAGTCAGATTCTAGGAGATTTTGAAATTATCGCTCAAATTAAATCCAGTTTTTCACAGTCAAAAGGATTGGGCTTAGCCAATGCTTTTTTGGAACGATTGGTCAATTCTGTCATCCAAGCTAGTAAAAAAATAAAAACCGATACCGAGATAAGTTCCGGAGCTACATCAGTTTCTTTTGCGGCAGTGCAATACATTATCAAAAATGTTGAAGACATTGGTAACAAAAACATTTTACTTTTTGGTACGGGAAAAATCGGTCGAAATACCTGTGAAAATTTAGTAAAACATACTAAAAATGAACACATAACCTTAATCAATAGAACTAAAGAAAAGGCTGAAAAACTGGCTGGGAAATTAAATCTTATTGTTAAGGATTACTCAGAATTGCATCTTGAATTACAAAAAGCGGATGTTGTTGTGGTTGCCACCGGTGCACAAAATCCAACAATTGACAAAGCGATTTTGAATTTGAAAAAACCACTGTTGATTCTAGATTTGTCAATTCCAAAAAATGCACATGAAAACGTGGAAGAACTGGATGGAGTAACCTTGATTCACATGGATTATTTGTCGCAGTTGACAGATGAAACTTTAGAAAACAGAAAAAAACACATTCCCGCTGCCGAAGCGATTATCGAAGAAATTAAGGAAGAGTTCATCACTTGGACCAAAGGCAGAAAGTTTGCTCCAACAATTAATGCTTTGAAAGCAAAATTGAACGCAATAAAAGCATCTGAACTTGATTTTCAAAGCAAGAAAATATCTAACTTCAATGAAGAACAAGCGGAAATAATAAGCAACCGAATTATCCAAAAAATTACAACCCATTTTGCCAATCATTTAAAAGATGATAACACCATGGTGGATGAAAGTATTGAATGGATTGAGAAAGTTTTTAAAATAGGAGCAACGGCTAAATAAAGTTGGCGCCATTAAAATCAAATCAGGAGATAACTTCATTTCTCATGGGTTTGAAAAAAATAAAATAGTGAACAAAACGATACGCATAGGAACCCGTGATAGTGAACTCGCACTCTGGCAAGCCCACACAGTTCAAAATAAGTTAAACGATTTAGGATACAAAACTGAAATTGTAGCCGTAAAATCGCAAGGCGATATCATTCTTGATAAGCCTCTTTATGAATTAGGAATAACCGGAATTTTTACCAAAACACTCGATGTAGCCATGATTAATGGCGATGTGGATATTGCGGTGCATTCTATGAAAGATGTTCCAACTGCATTACCACAAGGAATTGTTCAAGCTGCAGTTCTTGAAAGAGCCAATACACTCGATATTTTAGTACACAAAGGCAATCTCGATTTTTTAAATCAAACAGGAACAATCGCTACGGGTAGTTTGCGCCGTCAAGCACAATGGCTTAATAAATATCCCAATCATACTGTAGTTGATTTGCGCGGAAATGTAAATTCACGCATGAAAAAACTACAAGAAAGTGACTGGAGTGGAGCCGTATTTGCCGCAGCAGGGCTAGAAAGAATTAATCTTAAACCTGGCAATTATATCGATCTTGATTGGATGATTCCTGCACCGGCACAAGGAGCCATGTTGGTTGTTGCCATGGCTAACGATGAATTTTCAAGACAAGCTTTGCACGAGTTGAACGACATTGATACAGAAGTTTGCACCCACATTGAAAGACAATTTCTTAAAACTTTAGAAGGCGGTTGTACAGCTCCAATTGGTGCTTTAGCCGTTTTTGTAGAAGACGATATTGTTTTTAAAGGAGTTTTGTTTTCTATTGATGGAAAAGAAAAAATCGAAGTAGAAAGAACCGTTCCGATACAAGAATGGAAAAAGTTGGGGTACTTTTGCGCACAAGAAATTCTTGAAAATGGTGGTGTAGCGTTGATGAAATCTATAAAAGAGAAATTAAAAAAATAATGGAGCAAATTAGTATTTTATCAACCAAAACACTTTCTGGAATTCAAAGAAAAGCGGTACTCGATGCCAACTTTGATCTCTTGGAACAAGATTTTATCGAAGTAACAAACACTCCATTTTCCCTTCAAAATATTCAAGAAAACCTCATTTTTAGCAGTCAAAACGCTGTTTTAAGTCTTATAGAACAAGATGGTTGGGAAGGTTTACGTACTAAAACTGCTTTTTGTGTAGGCATCAAAACCAAAGAATTACTAGAGCAAAATGGCTTCAAGGTAGATGTTTACATGGATTACGCGTCAGAGCTAGCCGAAATAATCACCTTAATTTACAGTCAAAACAGCTACACTTTTTTTAGTGGTAATTTGCGTAAGGAAACCTTACCACAAGCACTAAAAGATGCTGGAATCGTATTTAATGAAATTGAAGTGTACCAAACTAAGTTGGCACCATTTAAAATTTCAAGTTTAGAAAATTTTGCAGGTATCCTCTTTTTTAGTCCATCGGGAGTAGAGAGTTACTTGAAAGAAAATAAGCTAAAAAAAGAAGTTTGCTTTTGCATTGGCGAGACTACCGCCGCAGCTTTAAAAGGAAAAACAAAGAGTATTGTGGTAGCCGAAGAGCCCACTATTGAAGATTTAATTATCGGACTCATAGAATATTATACAACAGAAAGCGAATAACGCCCATCAAATAGATCAAAACAAACCCTCAAAAGAGGAATAAAAAAATAGAATTATGTTAAAAAATGACTTGTTTTTAAGAGCACTAAAAGGAGAAACTGTTGAACGCCCACCGGTATGGATGATGCGTCAAGCAGGAAGGTATTTGCCAGAATTTAGAGCTTTGCGAGACAAATATGATTTTTTCACTCGTTGCGAAACACCTGAATTAGCTGCCGAAATTACGGTTCAACCTATTCGTAGAATTGCTCCAGATGCTGCGATTTTGTTCTCTGATATTCTTGTTGTGCCTCGCGCTATGGGAATTCACGTCGAATTAAAAGACAATTTAGGACCAATTATCCCGAATCCCATTCGTACCATGGAACAAGTGAACCAAGTTTTCGTTCCGGATGTAAATGAAACTTTGGGTTACGTTTTTGATGCGGTTAAGTTGACAAAAGAAATGTTGAACGATGAGGTGCCTTTAATAGGTTTTGCGGGTTCGCCATGGACTATTTTTTGTTATGCTGTTGAAGGCAAAGGGTCTAAAAGTTTTGATACTGCAAAAGGATTCTGTTTCTCAGATCCAGTAGCGGCGCACACTTTATTACAAAAAATCACCGATACCACTATTTTATACTTATTAGAAAAAGTAAAATCAGGTGTGAATGCAGTACAAATATTTGATTCTTGGGGCGGTATGTTATCGCCAGTTGATTACCAAGAATTCTCATGGAAATACATCAACCAAATCATTGATGCTTTAGCTGAAGTAACTCCAGTTATTGTTTTTGGTAAAGGATGTTGGTTTGCTTTGAACGAAATGGGAAAAAGTAAAGCCTCTGCGCTAGGTGTAGACTGGACTTGCTCGCCTAGAAATGCACGTTATTTGTCAGGTGGAAACATCACTTTACAAGGTAATTTTGATCCTTCTCGATTATTTTCTCCAATTCCAGTGATTAAGAAAATGGTTCACGAAATGATTGACGAATTCGGAAAAGACAAATACATCGTAAACTTAGGCCACGGTATTTTACCAAATATTCCGGTAGATCACGCCAAAGCATTTATTGATGCGGTGAAAGAATATCAAAAGTAGGCAGTCTCAGTCTCAGTTTACATAATAACTGCGACTGGCAACTGCGACTGATAACTGATAAATATGAAAAATAAATTTTACACCTACATACAAAATCTCCAAGACCAGATTGTTGCTGGCTTAGAAGCCGTTGAAGGTCATGCCAAATTCAAGGAAGATCTTTGGGAACGTCCAGAAGGCGGCGGAGGACGAACACGTGTAATTGAAAACGGAAATGTAATCGAAAAAGGCGGTGTCAATATTTCGGCAGTGCATGGAAAATTACCCGATTCGATGCAAAAATTATTCAACGTAGGCGAAGCTGATTTTTTTGCCTGCGGATTGAGTTTGGTAATACATCCTAAAAACCCAATGGCACCAACGGTTCATGCCAATTGGCGTTATTTCGAAATGTATGACGATAACGGAAATGTTATCAACAGTTGGTTTGGTGGCGGACAGGACTTAACGCCCTATTATTTATTTGAAGAAGATGCGATTCATTTTCATCAAACGTGTAAAACAGCATGTGATAAGCACAATCCAGAGTTTTATCCCAAGTTTAAAAAACAATGTGATGCTTATTTTTGGAACGCACATCGTAATGAAGCTCGTGGACTCGGCGGATTATTCTTTGATTATTGCAAGGAAACAGAACAAATGTCTATGGAAAATTGGTTTAACTTTGTAACCGAAGTTGGAAATTCATTTCTTACCGCTTATGTTCCGATTTTAGAAAGACGAAAAAATTTACCATTTACCGCAGAACAAAGAACTTGGCAAGAAATTCGAAGAGGTCGTTATGTTGAGTTCAATTTGGTGCATGACAAAGGCACTTTATTTGGCTTAAAAACCAATGGAAGAATTGAGTCTATTTTAATGTCATTACCACCACACGTTCAGTGGGTTTATGACCATCATCCAGAAGATGGAAGCGAAGAAGAAAAATTATTGAAAGTGCTGGAGAATCCTGTTGAGTGGATTTAAAGCAATTAGCGATCAGCTTTTAGCCATTAGCCTAAATTTAAAAGCATGAAGGATTTTAAAAATTTTGTAGTTTGGCAAAAATCACATCAATTAACTCTTGATGTCTATAAAATGACACATAATTTTCCAAAAGAAGAGCTTTTCGGCTTAACTAGCCAAATGAAAAGATCCGCAAGTTCAATTCCAACTAATATTGCTGAAGGTTGTGGAAGGAATTCAGATAAAGATTTTGCTCGATTTTTAATAATTGCATTTGGATCAGCAAATGAATTAGAATATCAATTTATACTGAGTCGAGATTTAAATTTCATCAATAATGAGTCAAGTGAAAAACTATTATTTCAAGTTGAAGAAATTAAAAAAATGCTCAATAGTTTAATATCTAAGCTATATAACAAATAAAATTTTAATTGCCGAAAGCTAATTGCTGAAAGCTAAAAGCTAGTATATATGTTCCCATTACAAAGAGGTCGTCGTTTAAGAGTCAACGAATCCATTCGTTCCTTAGTTCGTGAAACTACATTAAGTCCAAGTGATTTTATGTTTCCTATGTTTATTGCCGAAGGCGAAAACGTAGAAGTTGAAATTCCATCTATGCCAGGAATTTTTCGACGTTCTATTGATTTGACGGTAAAAGAAGTGCAAGAATTATTCGAATTAGGAATTCGAGCAGTAAACATCTATGTAAAAGTTGACGAAAATCTAAAAGACAACGCAGGTACTGAAGCTTGGAACCCAAACGGACTCATGCAAAATGCCATTCGTGCCATCAAAACCGCTTGTCCGGAAATGATTGTTATGCCTGATGTGGCTTTGGATCCGTATTCTATTTATGGTCATGACGGAATCATAGCAAATGGCGATGTTGAAAATGATAGTACCAACGATGCGTTGGTAAAAATGGCTGTTTCTCATGCTCAAGCTGGTGCCGATTTCGTAGCGCCAAGCGATATGATGGACGGACGTGTACTGCGCTTGCGTCAAGGTTTAGATGCTGCAGGATTTCACAATGTGGGAATCATGAGCTATTCTGCCAAATATGCCTCGGCATTTTACGGACCGTTTCGCGATGCTTTAGACTCTGCTCCAAAAGACGCTGATGTGGTTGTCCCAAAAAATAAAAAAACCTATCAAATGGATTATGCCAATCGTCTTGAAGCCATCAAAGAAGCACTTTGGGATGTTGAAGAAGGCGCTGATATGGTCATGGTAAAACCCGGGATTGCTTACTTAGACATTGTTCGCGAAGTAAAAAATGCGGTTCTTGTACCCGTAACCGTATACCATGTGTCCGGTGAATATGCCATGATTAAAGCCGCTTCCGAAAGAGGTTGGTTGGATCACGACCAAACCATGATGGAGCAGTTAATGTGCATCAAACGTGCAGGAGCCAGTTTAATTTCGACTTATTTTGCCAAAGAAGCCGCAATACTTTTAAATAAAAAATAATGAAAAAGATCCTTTGCTTATTAGCCGTATGTTGCTTTCTATCTTGTAAAAAAGAAGAAACCAAAAAAGAATCCTTGTACCCAACAACTACTGAAGAAGCTGCTCAAACTCCAGTAGAATTAGGAAAAGAAATTTTTGAAGGAAAGGGAAATTGTATCGCCTGTCACCAAATTGACAAAAAGGTAATCGGTCCCAGCTTACAAGACATTGCAGGTATTTATAAAAGTAAAAATGCTGATATGGTCACCTTTTTAAAAGGCGAAGGCGAACCAATTGTAGACCCAAGTCAATACGAGGTAATGAAAGCTAACTTTGCACTCACAAAAGCCATGTCCGACGAGGAATTGAAAGCGCTAGAAGCCTACGTATATTCTCATTTAAAATAAAGTTTTTAGGAGCTATATCCTGCTATCCGCTATATCTCTTGTGTTCGCTAGCGCTACCACAAGAGGATGCCGCTTCTATCAGGGCTAAAAACAAAGACCATTCGCAAGTACGAATGGTTTTTTTATGACCGTATGTAGTCTACACAGATTATTTTTTTACCTTTAAAAAATGGAAACAGTCTACATCAATACTCCGCTAGGAATTGCTGCCATTACAGGTGATGTACATGGTGTTTCTGAAATAACAGTTTTAGAAGAGGGTGAAGTATCCGCTCAAATTCCCGTTTTTTTACAAGAGGCTGTACAGCAACTTCAAGAATATTTCCATTCGCAAAGAACTGATTTTAGCTTTAAACTCAATCCAAAAGGAACTGATTTTCAACAAAAAGTTTGGAACGCATTACTCGATATTCCTTTTGGGAAAACAAGAACCTATTTAGAACAATCCAAATTTCTTGGTGATCCAAAAGCCATTCGAGCTGTAGCTTCCGCCAATGGGAAAAACCCACTTTGGATTGTAGTTCCGTGTCACAGAGTAATTGGTAGTGATGGTTCATTAACGGGTTATGCAGGAGGATTATGGCGCAAAAAATGGTTGTTAGAGCATGAAAATCCTTCCCCGCAACATAGTTTATTTTAGTTGGTTATGAATATTTTTTTTATATTCGTTTAAGATTATCCGTGCAAATCTTTTAAATCAGCGTCATCTGCGTGCCATAAAAAATGATCGAAAAAATAAATCTCAACAACATTCTGTTTCTCGATATAGAAACCGTTCCAGAATCTGAAAATTACGATTCTTTAGATCCTGAAATGCAATCGCTTTGGGAACATAAAACCCAATACCAACGCAAAGAAGAGTTTTCTCCCGAAGATTTTTATGATCGTGCGGGTATTTGGGCCGAGTTTGGTAAAATTGTGTGTATTTCGGTAGGTTATTTTACCATCAAAGGTGACATTCGTAATTTTCGAGTAACGAGTTTTTTTGGCGAAGAGAAAAAAATACTTTCCGACTTTAATAATTTACTCAACAATCACTTCAATCAACCGCAGCATGTCTTGTGCGGACACAACGCCAAGGAATTTGATATTCCCTTTTTGGCTAGGCGAATGATTATCAACAATATTGCAATTCCAAACAAGCTGAATTTATTTGGAAAAAAACCTTGGGAAATTCCACATTTAGATACTCTAGAATTATGGAAATTTGGCGATTACAAGCATTTTACGTCTTTGAAGTTGATGTGTAAAGTGCTCGGAATTCCTTCTTCAAAAGGCGATATCGATGGCAGTCAAGTGGGTCATGTATTTTATGTAGAAAAGGATATTGACCGTATTGTAACTTATTGTGAGCGAGATACGATTGCTGTAGCGCAAATTTTTCTTCGCTTGCGTAGAGAAGAGTTGTTGATAGAAGACGAGATTATTCATGTGTAGGCAACTTCAATGGCAATATCAATGTCAAAATGCAATGTCAATTTTAAAATTCTTTTATTGAAATTGACATTGTAATTGTTATTGATATCGATTTATTACATTTACAAAAATTATAAGTTATGGTATTGAGTAGATTTTGGTTGGTTATTTTTATTTCATCAATTGTTTTTGTGGTAGTGAGTTTGTTCAGTTCAAATACCTACACAATTGATTATGTCTTAAATGGAAAAAAAGACGACCCGATTTTGATTTCTGAAAAAATGCCGGAGCAATTGTCGCTTTTCATCAAAGACAGTATCAAAAATGCACCAGATCAAACCATGATTGTCAATCGCGATACTTTAAACGCGGATACAACTTATGTATTTAAAAATAAAACTGTAAAAATCTACAGTGGTGTACAAAAATCAGATGGTTTATTACCTACCTGTAAAAGTACTTTGTTGGATTTAGTTTTGCCATTAATGGCTTATTTGGCTTTCTTTTGTGGGTTGATGGAGCTTCTGATTATTTCAGGTGCTTCGGGTAAGTTGGCTAAAGGATTGAGCCCTGTTTTTGTAAAAGTATTTCCGAGTATTCCCAAAAATCACCCATCGATATCCTATATGACGTTGAATTTTGCAGCTAATTTTCTTGGCTTAGATTCGGCTGCAACACCTTTTGGCCTCAAAGCCATGGAAAGCTTACAAGAAATTAATCCTGAAAAAGATAAAGCGAGTGATGCCCAAATTATGTTCATGTGCTTACACGCCTCAGGACTTACATTGATAGCTACTTCAATCATTGGCTATCGTGCTGCCGCTAATGCCGCTAATCCTGCCGATGTGATGTTGCCTTGTATTATAACGTCGTTCATAGGTACCATTGCAGCCTTTTTGATTGTTGGTATCAAACAAAAAATCAATTTTAAAAGTGCGTCTTTGGTATTGGTCTTAATTACGTTAATCGCAGCTATTATTGGTTTGCTGATGTACGTGAACCAATTGGATTTAGTGGGTAAAAACTACTTTACATCTAATCTGTCAGCTTTAATTTTAATCGCTATTATTGCGTTCACTTTGATTTTTTCGTTTTGGAATGAAAAGAAATTTACTGCTGCAAGCACTACCGTTTTTGATGCTTTTGTAGTGGGAGCTAACAATGGCGTGAAAACGGGGGTAACTATTTTCCCTTACGTTTTAGGGATGTTAGTTGCTATTTCCTTGTTTAGAAATAGTGGTTTGTTTGAAATCATCAGTAACGGAATTGCCTTTTTATTCTCAAATATGGGCGTAAGTAAAGAGATTACAGATGCTTTGCCAGTAGCCTTGCTACGTCCATTTAGTTCTGCGGGTTCTAGAGGATTTTTGATTGATTCTATGAACACTTTTGGTCCAGATTCCTTAACGGCTCGCTTGAGTAGTATTTTTCAATGTAGCGCCGAAAGTACTTTTTATGTAATTGCAGTTTATTTTGGATCGGTAAATATCAAAAATACGCGTTACGCTTTAGGAACCATGTTATTGGTAGACGTGATATGTGTAATTACGGCAATATTTGTGGCGAGTTGGTTTTTTTAATCCAACCGATAAAATTTCTTAAAAATGTACCGAGCCTAAGGCTCTCAATTTTATGGTGACTAATTACAACGGATTGAAATCCGTTGAAAAAACTAAAAACTTATAATTGAACTTTCGTAAGAACACAACATATTGTTAAATTTTGATTTGATTTCGTAGGATCCAATTATGTACTAGGATTTTTAATCAATTTTTCATTCTTTTGAGGGATTCAATAATTTTTTAAATTCATATCACAATGTCAAAATATACCAAATACATCGCCATCGGTTTGCTAATTCTTTTTTTACTAACAAGTATTTTAACGTAGTAGTTTAGCGTTGCTTTTTGAGTAACTTTTAAACTAACACTAACTATTTTATCTTTGTAAAAACATTACACCATGGACTTTATTTATCAGGATCCTTATCCTATTTTAAAAGACGATACACAATACCGAAAAATATCTTCAGACTACGTAAAAGTAGAACAGCTGGGAGATAGAGAAATCTTAACCGTTGATCCAAAAGGTTTGGAGTTGCTTTCGCAAGAAGCTATGAAAGACGTTTCTTTTATGCTTCGTACTTCACACTTAGAAAAATTACGTGCTATTTTGGATGATCCAGAAGCGACAGATAACGATCGTTTTGTTGCGTATAATCTATTGCAAAATGCTGCAGTAGCTATTGACGGACAATTGCCATCTTGTCAAGACACCGGAACAGCGATTGTAATGGCCAAAAAAGGAGAAAATGTATACACAGGTGTAGATGATGCCGAATGGCTTTCAAAAGGGATTTTCAACACCTACCAAGAAAAAAACCTGCGTTATTCTCAAATTGTTCCGATCAGTATGTTCGAAGAAAAGAATTCGGGTTCTAATCTCCCTGCTCAAATTGATATTTATGCCAAAAAAGGAAATACGTACGAGTTTTTGTTTTTAGCAAAAGGGGGCGGTTCTGCCAATAAAACCTATTTGTACCAACAAACGAAATCGCTTTTGAACGAAAAGTCAATGGACGCTTTTGTACGTGCTAAAATCATGGATTTAGGTACTTCTGCCTGTCCGCCGTATCACTTGGCATTTGTAATTGGCGGTACTTCTGCCGAGGCCAATTTGGCTGCTGTTAAAAAAGCTTCAGCGGGTTATTACGATCATTTGCCTACCACAGGAAACATGGCTGGTCAAGCATTCCGTGATTTAGAATGGGAGCAAAGAGTGCAACAAATTTGCCAAGAAAGTGCCATTGGAGCACAGTTTGGTGGAAAATATTTTACGCATGATGTACGTGTGATTCGTTTACCACGTCATGCTGCTTCTTGCCCTGTAGGATTAGGAGTGTCGTGTTCTGCTGATAGAAATATAAAAGGAAAAATCACAAAAGAAGGTATTTTTGTAGAACAACTTGAGGTTAATCCAGGGCGTTTATTGCCTGCAACTCCCCCACATTTAGAACCTGCTGTTGAGATTGATTTGAACAAACCGATGGCTGATATTCTTAAAAAATTATCTCAATATCCTATAAAAACACGTTTAAAACTGAACGGAACTTTGATTGTAGCGCGTGATATTGCACATGCTAAAATCAAAGAACTTTTGGATGCAGGTAAACCTATGCCGGAGTATTTCAAAAATCATCCGGTGTATTATGCTGGTCCAGCAAAAACTCCAGACGGAATGCCATCGGGAAGTTTCGGTCCAACCACGGCCGGAAGAATGGATGTTTATGTAGAAGAATTTCAAAAAGCCGGCGGAAGTATGATCATGCTTGCTAAAGGAAATAGAACGCCACAAGTTATGAATGCTTGTAAAACCTACGGAGGCTTTTATTTAGGCTCTATTGGAGGTCCAGCAGCTATTTTAGCACAAGATAACATCTTAAAGGTAGAAGTAGTTGACTTTGAAGAGTTAGGTATGGAAGCAGTTCGAAAAATAACTGTCAAAGATTTCCCAGCCTTCATTATTACTGATGATAAAGGAAATGATTTCTTTGAAAATTTATAAAATGTAATTGCAAAGTTAGAAATGCAAGCTTAAAATTTAAAACCGCAGATTCACAGATTTTATATTTCAAAACTTTGAATCTGCGGCTACTTTTTTAAAAAATTTAATCTATTGTCATTTCTGGAATTTCTCCGTCAATGATTAGTGTTGCTTCTGTTGAGGCAATGATATGTTCTACAGTAACTCCTGGCGCGCGCTCTAAAAGCTTAAAACCTGCCGAGGTAACTTCTAGTACTGCAAGTTCGGTTACTACCTTTTTAACGCAGCCTACACCCGTTAATGGCAAAGAGCATTTTTTAAGGATTTTAGATTCGCCTGCTTTGTTTACATGCATCATGGCTACAATGATATTCTCTGCAGAAGCCACTAAATCCATTGCGCCACCCATTCCTTTTACCATTTTGCCTGGTATTTTCCAGTTGGCGATATCACCATTTTCGGCCACTTCCATAGCGCCTAGAATAGTTAAATCTACTTTTTGAGATCTTATCATCCCGAAACTCAAGGCGGAGTCAAAAAACGATGCTCCTGGCAAGGTTGTAATGGTTTGTTTTCCGGCGTTAATGATGTCGGCATCTTCTTCTCCTGCAAACGGGAATGGTCCCATGCCTAATACGCCATTTTCACTTTGAAATTCAACTGAAATATCCGTACGAACATAATTAGCCACCAAGGTAGGAATTCCAATTCCTAGGTTAACATAATAGCCGTCTTGTACTTCTTTGGCAATTCTTCTTGCTATATCTTCTTTTGTTAAAGCCATAATTTTATTTTTGAAACTGGTAAGGTTTTTATAATTTGAGTATTCTTAAATCATAAAATGAAGTCCATATAATTCTTTGCAAACTGAATATTACTTTTGTCTCACAGTTCGTTGTTCAATTCTTTTTTCAAATGTTTCTCCTTGAAAAATGCGTTGTACCATAATTCCTGGAATGTGAATTTCATTGGGGTCTAATGCGCCTACGGGCAAAAGTTCTTCTACTTCCGCGATAGTAATTTTTGCAGCTCCAGCCATGCTAGAATTGAAATTACGGGCAGTTCCTTTAAAAATTAAATTACCTGCTTCATCACCTTTCCATGCTTTTACTATTGCAAAATCAGCTTTGTAAGCGAGTTCCATGATGTGCATTTTACCATTAAATTCGCGAACTTCTTTTCCTTCAGCTACTTCAGTACCGTAACCTGCTGGTGTAAAAAACGCAGGAATTCCGGCTTGTGCAGCACGGCACTTTTCTGCCAAAGTTCCTTGAGGTGTTAATTCAACTTCTAGTTCGCCTGAAAGCATTTGACGTTCAAACTCGGCATTTTCACCCACATACGATGAGATCATTTTTTTGATTTGGCGCTTTTGCAAAAGCAATCCAAGTCCGAAATCATCTACACCGGCATTGTTCGAAATACAGGTTAAATCGGTTACGTTTTTTTGAACCAATTCGGCAATACTATTTTCTGGAATTCCACATAATCCAAAACCGCCTAGCATGATAGTCATGCCATTTTCAATGCTTTGAAGTGCATCTTGAACGGTATTTACTTTTTTGTTAATCATAAAAATAAGGTGCTATTTATCGAATTTTAATCTAATGATGAATTGAGTTTTAGTACGAATACCCTAGCCCAGATAAAAGTGGAAATCCTTTTTGAAAGCGATTTTTCATCGCTTTTTAAAAGATTGCAACGTATAGCTGGATTAGCTCCAAATGAAAATTTTACAATTCAAATTCTTCTGTATCTTGCTCTACAGCTGTTGTGTCTACTACTTTTTTCGGTACATAACAATCTACTTTGATAGAAAGATTGTTTGGTCTTTCAAAAGGTTCTTTGGATACTTTGAGCGCTGGATCTTCGTAACACAGTTTCATGAAATAACCCCAAACTGGTAAAGCTGCCGTAGCTCCTTGCCCGTAAGTAATGCTTTTGAAACGAGCCGAACGGTCTTCACAACCTACCCAAACTCCGGTTACTAAATTAGGTACCATTCCCATAAACCAACCATCAGATTGATTTTGTGTAGTTCCTGTTTTTCCTGCAATTGGGTTTCTAAATGAGTATGGATAACCCGTCCAGCGGTTGTCTCCATTACCGCCACCAGTGGTACGCAAACGGTCACCTGAACCACCTTCAGTTACTCCTTCTAGTAATTTCACCACAGCGTATGCAATATCTTTATTCAATACATCGTGTGATTCTGGAATGGGCTCGTAAATTACTACACCACTTTTATCTTCTATTTTAGTTATAAATTGAGGTTTTCTATACACACCTTGATTAGCAAAGGTACTGTACGCAGCTACCATATCTTGAACAGTGATTTCTACGGCACCAAGTGCTATAGATGGCTGGGTAACAATCTCTGATTTTACACCTAGTTTATGCGTTAAATCAATAACGGCTTCAGGACCAACTTTGTCTATTAATTTAGCCGATACTGTATTGATTGAGTTTGCCAAACCTCTTTTTAAAGTTACCATTCCGCGGTATTTGTTATCAGAGTTTTTAGGTTCCCAATCTTCGGTTACGTGGTGACGCCCTTTACGAATCATGAACGGACCATCTACAATTGAGTCGCAAGGAGACATATTCAACTGTTCGATAGCTGTAGCATAAACGAACGGTTTGAATGTAGATCCTACTTGTCTAGCTCCTTGACCCACGTGATCGTACTGAAAATATTTGTAATTAATACCGCCTACCCAAGCTTTGATGTTACCGGTTTGTGGCTCCATGGCCATTAACCCAGCTTGTAAAAAGTGTTTGTAATAACGGATAGAGTCAAGCGGAGTCATTATAGTGTCACGTTCCCCTTTCCAAGTAAAGATTTTCATTTTAGTTTTTTCGCTAAATGACTTTATGATTTCTTCGTCTGTTTTATCCAATGATTTTAGGATAGACCAGCGGCTAGAAGATTTCATAGCTTGGTTGATAATGCGCTGCGTTTCTACAGTTGAAATGTTTACAAATGGTGCGTTTTTATTGTCTTTTGACTGAATAAAAAATTCTTCTTGTAAGTTTGCCATGTGTTCTTTTACAGCTTCTTCAGCATGCAACTGCATTCTAGAATCAATAGTGGTATAAATCTTAAGACCGTCTTTGTAAATATCGTAATCAGTACCGTCTGGTTTTTTATTTTCTTCAACCCATTTTTTCATGTAATCACGCAAGTACTCTCTAAAATAGGTAGCAGTTCCATCTTTGTGAGTTTCGAGTTTGAAATTTAATTTTATAGGTAAGCTTTGCAATCTTACTTTTTCTGATGTAGAGATGATATTGGCTTTTTCCATTTGTAAAAGCACCACATTTCGGCGGTTTTTTACTCCTTGCGGATTTCGTACAGGATTGTACAAACCAGAGTTTTTAAACATTCCAACTAATATTGCTGACTCGCTAATGGTTAAATCCTTTGGCTCCTTAGAAAAATACGTTTTAGCAGCAGAACTTACTCCAACAGAATTGTTTCCAAAATCATACACATTGCAGTACATGGCAATGATTTCATTTTTAGTGTATTGTCTTTCTAAACGAATAGCGACTATCCATTCTTGTGCTTTTTGTATGATTCTAAAAGGTAAGAACTTAGAACCTTCACCGTGTAATAATTGTTTAGCAAACTGTTGCGTTAAAGTACTCGCTCCTCCGCTGGTTCCAAAACTTGAAATGGCTCTCAAAGTTCCTCTACCATCAATTCCAGAATGTTCGTAAAAACGAGCATCCTCAGTAGCAATAAGTGCCTGAACTAGATTTTTAGGTAAATCCTCGTATTTTAATTGAGACCTATTTTTTTCAAAATACTTGCCAATAACCACTCCGTCAGCCGAAATAACTTCGGTAGCTAAGTTAGAATCTGGATTTTCTAAGTCTTCAAAGGATGGCATGGCGCCAAATAATCCCCAAGAAGTGAAAAGGAAAAACAAGCCTATGCTTCCTAAACCTATGAAGAATATTTTCCAAAATTTCTTTTGATAATACGCGATGCTTTTATCATCGTTTCTTGTTGGGTTGTTGTTTTTTTTGATAGCCATAATACTAATTTATTCTTTTTTTTCAATTCTAAATCCTACCTCGGTAATTCCGTTAAGCGCTGTTACACCTGGAACTTTTCCGTTTTCTCGTACGGCTTGTTTAATGTGTACTTTGTATTTTGAACGTAACCTCACATTCTCTTTATAAAAGAGTTTACTTTCCTTAATGTCCGAAAAGCCATCTCCTAAAAGTGTTCCATCAACATCAGCCATTTGGTATTCTAGTGTATCAACTTTGGTAAACCCATTAGGCAATTCCATTGCAACAATCAAAAACAAATTATTGAATTGATAATTGTTATTTGCCCTCAAGTTTACAAATAAGTTGTAGCGTTGCGTAGAGTCAAGTATAGGTAAGTTAAAGGTAACAGTACTGTCCTTATGCCATGCATTGCCTACTGAGTGGTACTCATCAAAACTTCTTTTTTTGTCACAAGAAACAAAGAGGACTGTAAGCAAAAAGAGTATGGTGCTATTTCTTATCCACATTTTTTGTAATAATTATTGGTTTGCGGGGTTCTGCTGGTTTTTTATCAGCAGGAGCAGGACGGTTGTTGTTAGGTCTTGCCGTGTTTGCTGGTTTGTTGCTATTGTTTTTATTGCTCGTAATTTTGTTAGCTGCGGGCTTATTGTTTGTTATTTTATTGGCTGCAGCAGGTTTGTTTGCATTGGCTACAATAGCATTTTCACCAGTCGGTTTTCGTTTTTTATTATTTTTCTTCCTTGGTTTAGGTTGGTCAAATCGCGTTAAACTTTCTTGACCCATAGCATTGTTAAAGTTTTTCTCAGGCTCAACAATAACTTCAATTGCATAATCTTCTAGGCAGGAAACTTTGTTTTTCAACTTGTTTTCGGCAATAATTTCTTTTACTTGATCAATTTTTAGTACATGCCAATTAGCAAAATTATTGGTATAGGCAAACCACATCAACCCTTTAAAGATATCTTGTTTTTGGCAAATGGCATCTCCTTTTTCAGTAACAAGTTTCGTGTCAAAATCAGGAAAATGCTTTAAGGCATCCATGTAAGTGTCTAGCTCATAGTTCAAGCAACACTTCAGTTTACCGCATTGTCCCGCTAGTTTTTGTGGGTTCAAGGATAATTGTTGGTAACGTGCAGCTGAGGTATTTACACTTCTAAAATCAGTCAACCAAGTCGAGCAACACAATTCTCTTCCGCAAGAGCCAATTCCGCCCAAACGAGCTGCTTCTTGACGGAAACCTACTTGTTTCATTTCAATACGGGTGCTGAATTCTTTTGCGAAATCTTTGATTAATGCTCTAAAATCAATTCGATCGTTTGCTGTATAGTAAAATGTAGCTTTTGATCCATCTCCTTGAAATTCAATATCCGAAATTTTCATTTCTAGTTTTTGAGCAATGGCCAATTCACGTGCGCGAACTTTCATAGGCTCTTCGCGGTCGCGAGCTGCAGACCAAATATCAATGTCTTTTTGTGATGCTTTTCTATAAATTTTCGGAATTTCGTTGCTGCTAGGATTCGCTCCTTTTTTCTTCATTTGAATGCGAACCAACTCACCTGTTAGTGTTACTATACCAATATCATGTCCTGGAGAAGCTACCGTGGCAACAATATCTCCCATGCTCAAGGTTAATTTTTCAGTATTGCGGTAAAATTCTTTTCGTCCGTTTTTGAAACGTACTTCAACACAGTCAAAAGGGGCGTCGCCATTAGGCAAACTCATATTCGAAAGCCAATCAAAAACCGTCAATTTATTGCAGCTATCGGTGCCGCAAGTCCCATTATTTTTACAACCCTTTGGTGCGCCACCATCAGAAGTTGAACAACTTGTACATGCCATAATCTTATATGTAGTGTTGTGACGAGCACAACTTAAGTTCTTAAAACGTTTAATGTGTAAAGATAGTATTTTTTAATTTTATTGAACAACGCCAATTTAGGGCAATAATTCATAAATTTATACTAAAAAACCCATTACAAAAATGTTTTGTAATGGGTTTGTAGTGTTGTAGTTACGGCAAGTTGCTTAATTTATAACTGTATATAATTTATCTGATAGTCTAATTCTAAAAGGGAGTTTAAACGTGCATGTATCGCCAGTTACGGCTATTTCTTGAGGAGTTCCGTTAACCATCATTTCTTCAATGGTTAGTATTTGTTCTCCGGTTGTGCTACCTTTTATTAAAATGGTATCGCCTATTTTAAGTTCATTTTCTTCAATTATAAACTGACCAATATTAGCTTTTGGGAAAAAATGCATGCCTTTACCTATGTATTGTTTCTTAATTTTAGTCACTTTTTTCAAAGCTGGTTTTCTTTTTGCCAGTTCAGTCAAGTCGGGAATAGCTGCCAACGGATCTGTATTATTTTTAAAAAGCAACTTGTCCGATTTTCCTTTTTTGAAAATCTTATTTCCGTTTTTTATTCCTCTGCGAATGGCTTTTTGCTCCTCTTCGGGCAAGTGAATTACAGTCACACATTCAACCGAACAACAACCTTGCATTTTTTCTTTGCAAGAATCACACTGAATAAAAAGCAAATGACAACCTTCGTTTTCGCAATTCGTATGCACATCACAAGGCGCACCACATTGATGGCATTGCGAAACAATATCATCTGTAATGCGTTCGCCCAAGCGGTGGTCAAAGACAAAGTTTTTACCTATAAATTTACTCTCTAGATTTTCTTCTTTTATTTGCTTGGCGTAGTTGATAATACCACCTTCCAGCTGAAAAACATTCTTAAAACCTTGGTGTTTAAAGTAAGCCGATGCTTTTTCGCAACGAATGCCGCCTGTGCAATACATCACCAAGTTTTTATCTTCCTTAAAGTCTTGTAGTTGCTCATTAATAATTGGCAACGATTCTCTAAACGTATCAACATCAGGAGTGATGGCGCCTTTAAAATAGCCTATTTCACTTTCGTAATGGTTTCTAAAATCGACTACAATTGTGTTGGGATCATCTAGAATTTCGTTGAACTCCTTTGCTTTTAGGTGCACACCTATGTTGGTCACATCAAAAGTTTCATCGTTCAAACCATCGGCAACAATTTTGTCACGCACCTTAATCGTTAGTTTCAAAAACGAGTGATCGTCATGCTCCACCGCAATATTCAAGCGCATCCCTTTCATAAAATCGTATGCTTCAACGGTGTCCTTGAAGGCATAAAAATTATCGGCAGGCAATGATAATTGTGCATTGATTCCTTCTTTAGCGACATAAATTCGGCCTAGAACTACTAAAGGATCCCAAGCGCGGAATAAATCGTTTCGAAATTGAGTTGGATCTTGAATTTGCGCATAAGCATAGAACGACAAAGTGAGTCTTTGTTTTCCGGCATCATCAATCATGATGGCTCTTTCCTCTGCGCTTAATGTGTTATACAGTTGCATGCTATAAACAGTTTAAGTGAGAAATATATTTTTTGCAAAAGTAAGCAAAAAGGTCCAAAGGCGCAAAGTTTTAAAGGGACTAAGGTTCGCAAGCAATAAATAGATGCTTAGTTTTCCATAAAGTCTTAATGGTTTATTTTTCTTGGAGCTATTTCCAGCTTTCCGCTAAATCTCTTGTTTTCGCTAACGCTACAACAAGAGGATACCGCTTCAATCTGGGCTAAGTTGTTGTGGTTAAATCGATATTGTACGGTTATTTGTCATTCTGAGGAACGAAGATTTGAGCGCTAGAAAACTGGTGGAGCAATCTATGTTTGTTAAGTAACTTATTGAGACTCTTCCTTCATCAGAGGGACAAATTTGTCGTAGATAAAAACAATAATCAACATCAATAAATAAAAAAACCACGCCGAAACGTGGTTTTAAATTTTATCTTCTGTCAGGTACTAGCAATACTCGTTGAAAGCGTCTTTTAGGTTCTCAGCAATTAGTTCTGCTGGGCGACCTTCAATGTGGTGACGCTCTAGCATGTGTACTAATTCTCCGTTTTTGAACAAAGCCATACTTGGCGATGATGGAGGAAAAGGGAACATGTGTTGTCTTGCAGCATCAACAGCATCTTTGTCAACTCCTGCAAAAACAGTAATTAATTGATCTGGTTTTTTACCACCTTCTAAACTCATTTTTGCTCCTGGGCGTGCATTACGCGCAGCACAACCACAAACCGAATTTACAACTACAAGCGTTGTTCCTTCTGCTTTTAATGCGTTTTCTACTGCTTCGGCACTATGTAAATCTTGAAAACCTGCTGCAGTAAGTTCTGCTTGCATTGGTTTTACCATTTCTTCTGGATACATATCTTTTATTTTAAATCATTAGTAATTAAGTCCTGCAAAGTTACAAAGTTTACATTCAACAATAAGTGTTCAAGTATAAAGTTTTGTTATAGTTTTATTGTTATTTCAAGGCTTTGGCAGCCACGTGAAAAATGGCTTTGATAAACAACATTTTCGGACATTTTAAAATCACCTGAATATCTTCTTTTAGGGAAGTTTCCTCATCCAAAAATTTAAAGATCACCGCTGGGTTTCCTTTTTTGAACATCGAAGAAAAAATGCGAGAACCCAATTCGTTTTTGCGGTCTAAAATGTCTAGTAAAAGCAAATCATAAAGCCAGAATTTTGTTTTTTTATGAAATTTAGTAAAGTCGGTTTCTCTTTGTAAAAAGGCAACTAACTCACTTGATTTTTTATCTGAATTTTTGAAAGTGTAACCCGTACTGGCTTTGGTCCAACCGCCAGAAGTACCAATGTTGATAACGTTTTTAGTATTGGCTTTCCAAAAAGGATAACACGTCATCGGGATGCTGCCTTGTTCTTTTTCAATAATTTCGTAGTTCGTAATCCCTAGTTTTTGAATATATTGTTGTATTTCGTTTTCGTATTCTTCTTTCTTTAAATGTTGGTGTGAAAACAAAGTGTATTCCAGTAAAGCTTCCGTTTTAGAGGTGGGCAACACGTACATAAAACGAGTATTTCCTTTTTGTGCTACCGAAAAATCCATGAACGTGGCTTGCTCATTATTGAAAACAGCTTGCTCACTTTTGATAAACCAACCTATAAAATGCTGTTGTAGAACAGGATATTTTTTCTGATTTTCTGCCTTTTGTCTGTGGTAAATACTATTGAATAATTTTGCGCACGAAAAAGATTCGCTTTCCGTTTGTACCAAAATTATAGTTTCGGATTCTTCAATAGTCATGACTTTCTGATTCAAGAAAGTGACGTTTGCTTGTTTCGAAAGCAAATCAAAAACTTGGTTGTAAAAATCAAGTCCTTTCACCATATTGTAGTGATACGGTTGCAAGTCTAAATCCCTGCGAAAAACTGCATTGGCAAACAAAGCCGAATCCCATTTTTTAGAAATAGCCGGTTCCCAAAGTGAATCGGTTGTTTTCCAGAAACACCAGGTTCTATCATTGGTTTTCTTGGAGTTTTCATCCAATAACAAAATATTTTTATCCTTAAATTTCCCAGATTGCACCATTTTATAAACGGTCATCAAAGCCGATAATCCTGAACCAGTAAAAATATAGTCGTAGTGTTTCACGTTACAAATGTAATTTTTTAGAGTCAATTATAAAAAAATAAACCACGCTTTGGCGTGGTCTATAGTTCAATTGTGGCGACGCAATTTACTATTTATGCATTAAAACAGTGTCGATTACATGAATTACACCATTTGATCCCTTTAAATCTACCGCTGTAACGGTAGCAACTCCGCCTTTTTCATCCGTAATGACTACATTTTTGCCTTTCAGTGATGCGGTAAGTACGCCACCTTGAACGGTTTTTAAAACTGCTTTTCCTTTTCCTGCCGTAATAGCAGCAACAACAGCCTTACTGTCAATATTACCTGCTACCACGTGGTACGTTAAGATTCCTTGTAATGTTGTTAAATTTGCTGGTTCTAATAAAGTCTCTAGAGTTCCTTTTGGTAAATTAGCAAATGCTGTATTGGTAGGCGCAAAAACAGTGAACGGTCCTGCTCCAGACAAAGTTTCCACTAAGCTACCAGCTTTTACAGCGGCAACTAAAGTAGTGTGATCTGCAGAGCTTACAGCTACTTCCACTACATTTTGAGCAAACGAGTTAATTCCTGTGAACAAGGCAATTGCTAAAATTGTTGACGATAAAATTTTCTTTGTTTTCATGTTATTTGTTTTTTCATAAAATTACAGCGTTTTGTAAATGTTTCCAGTGTAATTTGTATAAGTTTAACTACTGTTTATTTATTACCTTTCTGGATAGAAATTTAGTAAAGTATTGATTTATAAGG
>NZ_MTCA01000342.1:0-1857 GCF_002150205.1 Flavobacterium sp. FPG59
AACGTATGCTGTTTGGTATTAAAAAAAAAGCTCCAAAAAATGGAGCTGTAATTTTATATTTCGAATGAATTACCGAATTATTAATTTTCTAGTGGCAGAACTTTCTTTTTCATTAATTTTTATAATGTATACTCCAGAAGATAAATTAGATACATTCAGTTCTTTAGAGCTTAGCATCGTTTGTAAAACTTTTTTACCGAGTACATCAAAAATTATGATTTCTTTATCAAGGTCATTCTTAGTGGTAATGTAAATTTTACCATTACTCACAGGATTTGGGTACAAGCTCAATCCTTCAATACTAGAGGCAGTTTCTTGTAATTTTGGTTGCGGTTTATTATCTTGGGCATAAGTGCTTGCAGAGAATAAAAAGACCAATAAAATCAGGGTATAAAAGTAGTTTTTTGCCATTCTTACTAATTTGATTTGTAAATATACAAAATTAATTCAAATAGTGTACCAAAAAAAATGCCTTTCGTTATGAAAGGCATTTTGAATTATTTAAGAGATGATTATTTGATCAAGCTTACTCCATCAACAATTGCCCATGCTCCTGCAGTTAAAGTAGCGCCAGTAGATGTAGTACTTGTTGTGTAGTTTCCTGTAGGGAAAGCAACTGTAAAAGTAGTTCCTACTCCAGCGAACTGAGAAGTGCCATCATTGATTTTTACATTTAATAATTTGATTTTACCACCAGTAACTTGGTTATCAAATGTTGCTTTATCTTGTATTCTCACTGCGGTAGAATTAGCAGTTGTATATCCTGAGATAACTACATTTGAGTATTCACCATTTCCGTCTTTTTTGAATTGGATCGCATCGTATTCAGCAGCTGAAGATCCTCCTTCAGTTACAGTACCTGCAGCTCTAGTTAATGTGATGTTGCTTACTTTTGGTCCGAAAGCATTGTTTACAGATTTTGCTTCAATTTCCATTCCATAGTTACCAGTTGCAACTTGGTAAGCCAACCAGTTTGTATTTGCATCACCTCTCCAGCCATCTTGCCAGTCAAAAGAATCATCAAAGTTACCGTATGAAATTAAGTTTTTAGCACTTACAGTTCCACCGTAAAATTCAAAACCATCATCAGCACCTTTGTAAGCTACTAAGTTTTCTAGAACAGTTCCTGAACCAACTGAATAGAATGAGAATCCGTTCATTTCACTAGTGTTGTCAGTTAATTTTTTTCCAGCATATTCTACTCTTACATATTTCAAAGAACCACCATTGTGAGCAGTATTTGTTCCGCCGTAAGCTAAGTTGTTTCCGTCTTCAGAAGTAGCAGTTGTTACACCATTTGCACCTACAATTGGAGCGTCTCCAAACATGATGATTCCTCCCCAAGATCCAGGAGTTTTAGAAGTTTCTGTAAATACAACTGGTAATGCAGAAGTTCCGTTTAAGAATAATTTACCACCATTTTCTACTAAAAGAGCATCAGCTGTTCCGTCAGCAATACTAGCAGTAATTGTAGAACCCGCCTCTATTGTTAAAGAACCTCCACTTTTAATTTTTACAGTTCCTTGTATAGTGTAGTTTCCTAATGGATATGTTTTTGCAGTAGTAATGTCTCCAGTTATAGTTCCAGTAGGTATTGGTTGTGTAGTGATTTCTTCATTATCTGATGAACAACTACCTAAAGACAAAGCTACGATTGATAAGCTTAATACTAATTTTTTCATTTTTTTTATTATTTTGTTGTTGTGATTATTTGATACAAATGTAGCGACGACATTGGATAAGAAAGTTAACGTAACATTATAATACTATTGCCAAAATTTGAACATTATGTAAATTTTATGTAAAGCCATTTTTTTAATTTGAGGAATTTGTATTCAAAAAAAAACTGCCTTAAAA
>NZ_MTCA01000330.1:0-2013 GCF_002150205.1 Flavobacterium sp. FPG59
TCATATTGCTGTGCTTGTGGGAATAAGTGTTTTTTTACAAACCGTATTTCAATTAAGTACTATATTGCAAGACTTTGAAAGTGTAACTAATGCTTTAAACAACTTAAAAGGGAATACAGGAAACGTTAATATTTTTGCAGCGAGTCTTAATGTTAAAATTCCTTTTTTAGTACTAGGAATTTTACACTACAACAACTGGAAGAAATGGTTTTTAGCTTTATGTTTGTTGCTAGCAAGTTTTACAGTAATCTTAATTAGTTCTAGAGCTGCTTATTTGGGGTTATTTTTTCAAGTTGTAGTCTTTCTAATAGTCTATTTTAAAATACATTCATTCGCGAAAAAAACAGCTGAACAAACAATCTATATTCTAATTCCAATAGCGTTGGCTGTTTTTTTAAGTAGTATCGTTTTTAAAAATAGTGATAGTGTTGGAAGGTTTGAATCCGTAAGTACTAGAATTGTGCAAATTGCAGATACAAATGAAGCTTCTGCATCTGCGAGGTTGAATTATTGGAACAATGCAGCGCAAATGATTTCAAAAGACCCCATAACAGGCATCGGTCTAGGAAATTGGAGAGTTGAAAGTATTCCTTATGAAAGAACCACCATTGATGAAGCATTAATTTCTTCACATACTCACAACGATTTACTTGAAATTGCAGCCGAAACGGGAATTATTAACGGCTTAGTCTATTTGAGTCTTTTTGTTTTAATATTTTTTATCAACGCTAAAAATATTTTCACAAAAAACGATACCGATAAAACTATTTCATTACTTGTTTTAATGCTTTTTACGGGGTATTTCATAGATGCCTTTTTTAACTTTCCGTTGTACAGACCTACAATGCAACTGGCTTTTGCATTGATGATTGTATTTACAGTATTAAATTCAACCAAGTATTTAGCTGTAAATAGTAGCTCACAAAAGTTAGGTTTACTTTTAATTATTGTTAGCGTAGTTACAACTTGCGTCTCTTTTATGGACTGGAGAGCTGCTCAGTTAGAATACAGAATAAAATTTGATAAAACCCCAGTATCTTCTAATGCAATCCTTAATGAATTCCCAGCTATTACAAGAGTAGGTATTTATGGAGAAACATTTTACCAACACACAGCAATTGCATTGTTTAATGAGAATAACTTAGAGGAAGCTGAAAAATATTTTAAATTATCAAATACAATAAATCCATTTATGGGTATTTCAAATTGGTATTTACATAAAATAGAAAAATTAAAAGGCAATCAACAAAAAGCTTATGAGTACGTAAAATCAGCTTTTTATGCTAGACCAAGAACACTTAATTTTTATTTAGATGGCCTTAGAATGGCAGTTGTACATAAGGACACTGCTGAAATATTTAAGCTGCACAAACTTTTTAGTCAATATAGAAGTATGCCTTCGAACTGGAAAAATACAGCAGTTGCACTCAAACAGGCGGGTTACAATCCAAACAAAATAGAGGCTTTTATCAAAGAAGGGGTGAAAATTTATCCTAATGATTCTACATTAACTAAAAAAATAAATCAAGAAACATCAGCTTCTACTATTCAAAACAATACTTCTGAACCTCTAGAAAATGCCCCAAAAACAATAAATTATATGATTGAGGCAAAAAAATTGGGAGACGCTAAACAATTTGAAAAAGCTATTGTACTTTATGAAAAAGAACTAGCGTTACATCCCGAAAAAAAGGTAATTTACCAAGATATAGCCGTTTGTTATTTTAGTTTAAATAGAAGTGAAACCGCTATTAGTTATTTGCTAAAAATAGTAAACGAACCAACACTAAATGATGGTAAAACCGAATATTTGCTTTCAGGTTGTTATTATAAAATGCAAGACAAAACAAATGCTTGTAAGTACCTAGGGATTGCAGTTAATAAAAATTATCCAGGAACAACAGACCTCTTTAATAAACTTTGTAAATAAAAATAAAAATGCAAACCATACACGCCAATAACTATCCCATATACTTCAATGAAAATGCTTATACAGCGCTTAATGAATATATT
>NZ_MTCA01000314.1:0-2550 GCF_002150205.1 Flavobacterium sp. FPG59
GGATATTGCCATAGGAGCAAATACAATTGTTAAAGGAAATATCAGTTCAGATGATCATGAATTTAAATTAGATTTCAATTCTCCACAAATAACAGCTTCAAATATCACATTTGATAATATTAAAGTGGCTGTTGATAATAAAAACCCGCTTTATAATGCATATGTAGAGCTTGATAGTATTAAAACAAAATATTATAAAATAAGGGATTTTAGTTTGATCAATGTGACACACAAGGATACCTTATTTTTTAGATCCGAGTTCAAAGGCGGTCCCAAAGCAGAAGATTATTACAATCTCAACTTGTATCATACTATCAATAAGGACAATAATAATGTTGTAGGTATCAGTAAATCTGAAGTCAAGTTTAAAGATTATTTGTGGTTTTTAAACGAAAATGAAACACCTGATAATCAGATTGTTTTTGATAAATCTTTGGAGAATTTTGATATAGATAGGCTGTTGCTATCCCATGAAAATCAGTCTATAGCATTGGATGGAAATCTAAAAGGAAGTGATTTTAAGGATTTGAAATTAAGTTTTAAAGATGTCAACTTAAACCAAATCACCCCCACAAACAATAAACTAGTTTTACAAGGAAATATAAATGGTGAAATAGATTTTAAACAAAATAAAAACATTTACCAGCCAACGGCTTCAATAGTCATTGATAAATTAAACGTTAACAAAACAGATTTGGGTGTTTTGAAATTTGATGTTGAAGGTGATGAAACTTTCAAAAAATTCACCATCAACTCAAACTTAGAAAACGAAAATTTAGAAGCATTTAATGCCAACGGTAATTTTGAAATTGTCAATAAAGAAACCATTTTAGACTTAAAATTAAAATTTGATAAGTTTAATATTGCAACACTTAACTCTCTTGGTGGTGATGTTTTATCCAATATAAGAGGTTTTGTAGGTGGTAATGCAACTATTGAGGGTAACTTGCAAAATCCTACCATTAACGGAAGATTATTTTTGGACAAAGCAGGTTTGACAATTCCATATCTTAACGTGGACTATGGTTTGAGTGACAAAACGATCATAGATTTGACAAATGAAAAGTTTTTATTTAGAAACAATACCTTGACAGATACTAAATATGGTACCATAGGAAATTTAAATGGGTATATAGGACACAATAATTTCTCGGATTGGAAATTAGACTTGGCTATAAATTCAAAAAGATTAGTAGCATTAGATACAAAAGATAGTGAAGATGCAGCGTACTATGGCACTGCTTTTATTGATGGTAGCGCAACAATTAAAGGGCCTACCAATAGTTTATTTATAAAAGTTGATGCCAAATCAGAAAAAGGTACAGCTGTAAAAATCCCTATTAATAATGCCGAAAGTGTAAGTGATAATGTATTTATTCATTTTGTAACAGAAAAAGAAAAATACAACATTAAAAACGGGATTGTTGAAAACACACGAAATTACAACGGTTTAGAACTTGAATTTGATTTTGACATTACGCCAGATGCTGAGGTTGAAGTGATACTGGATCGAAATACAGGTCATGGTATGAAAGGTAAAGGTTTTGGGTCTTTGCTATTTAAAATTAATACCCTTGGTAAATTTAACATGTGGGGAGATTTCCAGGCATATGAAGGAACTTACAATTTTAAATATGGAGGACTTATTGATAAAAAGTTTGCAGTAAAAAAAGGTGGATCAATAACATGGGAAGGGAATCCTATGAAGGCACAACTAAACCTCGAAGCTATTTACAAAACAACTGCAAATCCAGCAGTTTTATTAGATAATGCCTCTTTTAATTCTAAAGTTCCTGTAGAGGTTGTAATAGGTGTGCGTGGAGATTTAACGAGTCCTGAGCCAGATTTTAATATCGAATTCCCTACGGTAAGTAATGTTTTAAAATCTGAAATTCAATATAAATTAAATGATAAAGATGTAAGACAAACTCAAGCTTTGTACTTGTTGTCCTCAGGAGGTTTTTTAAGTCCTGAAGGAGTAAATCAATCTGATTTTTCAGGAAGTTTGTTTGAAACGGCTTCTAGTATTTTGGGTGGAATCATTCGCTCTGATGATGAAAAGTTTAAGGTTGGTCTTAACTTTATTGGAGCCGATAGGCGATTAGGGAAAGAAACTGATGGTAGATTTGTAGCTACTATATCATCTAAAATAAACGATCGTATTACAATAAATGGCAAGTTAGGAGTTCCTTTTGGAGGAATTAATGAGTCTGCAATTGTAGGCGATGTTGAGGTGCTGTATCGTGTAAACGAAGATGGTACATTAAATTTGAGAATTTTTAATAAAGAAAATGACATCAATTTTGTAGGTCAGGGTATAGGGTATACTCAAGGTCTTGGGGTGTCTTATGAAGTAGATTTTGATACTTTCAAAGAGTTAGTAAATAAAATATTCAAGAATTTAAAGATTGAAAAAGTAGGCAATACAATGTCACCTGATCAAGATTCAGAGATGGCTCCAGATTTTATTGATTTTTCTAAATCCAAGAAAAAAACTCCAGAACCTATTAAGAAAAATCAAGAGGGTATTCTACCAGAGGAGTATTAAAC
>NZ_MTCA01000367.1:0-1430 GCF_002150205.1 Flavobacterium sp. FPG59
ACAGAAGTTTATAGCGATAAGTCTATTGATAAAATAGGTGGAAGTCAAAGTTTGATTCCGGATATAAAAATTGAGAAATCAGGAAATTTGAATGTTCTTGATAATGCATCATTTGAAATATTTTACAAAGATTTTGCTTCAGTATTACCCATACAAGAAAGGGTAACAAAAGAAACTCTTAATAAAATGATTCGTAAAGAATTATTGGAATCGGGTGTAGATACTAAATTTGAGTTCAGTGTATACAATAATAATCTAGCAACTAATGTAAAGTCTGGAGATTTTAAGTACAATAAAGAAGCTACCTATTCTATACCAGTATTTACGGATAATGAAGGGAATAGTAAATATCAATTGTTAGTGACATTTCCTCAAAAAAAGAAATTTTTATTATCAGAGTTGGTTAGTATTACAATACTTTCAATAGTGTTTACGCTAATTATAATAATTGCGTATTCAAGTGCGTTGAATCAATTAATAAGACAACGTCAGATCTCAGAAATTAAAAATGATTTTATAAATAATATGACGCATGAGTTTAAAACTCCTATTGCAACCATAAATTTAGCTCTTGATGCCATTAAGAATCCTAAAATCATTGATGATAAAGATAAGGTTTTACGGTACTTACAAATGATTAAGGACGAAAACAAGCGGATGCATGCCCAGGTTGAAAACGTTTTGAGAATATCAAAATTAGAAAAGAAGGAGTTAGATATTTCAAAAGAATCTAACAATATACATGAAATAATTGAAGACGCTATAGATCATGTTAATTTAATAATAGAAGATAGACAAGGCACAATAAAGTGTGATTTTAAAGCTGTAAGAACTACTGTCTTAATTAATGATGTTCATTTTACAAATGTAATTGTTAACATACTTGAAAATGCGGTTAAATATTCACCCAATACTCCAGAAATTGAAATCTTAACTGAGAATATCAAGGATATGGTGATTATAAAGGTAAAGGATAAAGGGTTAGGAATGAGCAAAGTTGCTCAAAAAAGAGTTTTTGAAAAGTTTTACCGTGAGCACACGGGAGATATACATAACGTTAAAGGTCATGGTTTAGGTCTTGCGTATGTAAAGAGAATTGTAGATGATCATAACGGTCACGTTTATGTAGAAAGTGAAAAGGGAAAAGGAAGTACCTTCATAATAAAATTACCATTAATAAATTAAAATATGGAAAATACAAATAAAAAAATACTATTAGTTGAAGATGATCTTAATTTTGGAGCAGTCCTTAAAGACTATTTAATGTTAAATGACTTTGATGTGACTTTAGCTAAAAATGGTATGGAAGGTTTTGAAAAATTTAAAAAAGATACCTACGATTTGTGCATCCTTGATGTTATGATGCCATACAAAGATGGATATACATTAGCCAAAGAAATTAGAGAAAAAAATAATGAAGTGCCTATTAT
>NZ_MTCA01000351.1:0-1720 GCF_002150205.1 Flavobacterium sp. FPG59
GTCTTTAATAGTATTCGTTTCAAAACGAAAATTTTCACCACTCATTTGAAATTCTAATCCTTTAGGAATATAGTCATTATCCATTAAAGGACTTTTGTGAATGGTGTAATAATTTACCAAATTACCACCTAATATTTTCTGGATCTCTTGTTCAATAATATTAAATCGCTTTTCTGCAGTTAAGCCATGTGTAACAAATGTATCACCATACTCCAACCAACTAAAACGAATTCTAAAACCTTCATCCTGTGTGTTTTTGGTATAAAAAAAATTTGTGTCAACTTGATGAAATGTATATCCTTCTGCTTCAAGAAAAGCACATTCCTTTTTAATTGTTTTAATATATAATTCTCTGTTCATATTATTTTAATGAAGTCCCCTCTGGTGCTCGTTTACAACGAGCACCTAATTACTTAATTAATGAAAATAAAGCGTTTGCAACGCGGCTCTATTAAAGTAATGTCTATTCAAAATTTGGGTAAAATGGGAAGTCGTATTTTCCGTTTTTTATTCTATAAACTATACTTTCAGGATTTATAACCAATCCTATTTCAGCATTTCTATTTTCTCCTTCAAGTTTACCAAGATAGGTTGATTTTAGTTCTCCTATTCTCCATACATACCAATTATGTGAAACTTTTATAGGTTCTTCTCCTTTTATTGTTCCGTAATCATTCGTGTCTCGAAACAAAATATGATCAAAAGTCCCTACATTGTCTATAGTCCCTACTTTTTCCCAATACCCTAACTTAACCCCCCATTTTGTTACACAGTGGGCGTAAAAAAATATTTCATCTTTTACTATTTCGTCTAGATTTGGGTTTTCTTCTATAGCGTATATTTTTTTAAAACATCTAATTACATCACTATTCAGTTGTTTCAAGTCATTTGTTATATATTGAAAATAACGCTTTGATTTATCATCAATTTTAACAACAAAAACATCTCCTTTTTTTATCATTACTAGTTTAATCATTTTTAAATTCATCTAGTACGAAAGCAAAAAATATTTGGCTAGCTTCAGTATATGCAATATTATAATTCATAATGAACTCCTTTGCTATTTTTACACTTCTTTTTGTAAATTCAATATCAGTTTCATTTGAAAATTTATTGCAATACCAATTATCATAATTAGGTTGAAAAAAATCATATGACAATACGTAAACATCTCCACCCAAAATAAAGACATTTAATTCTTCAAATCGATTCAAAACTTCCAGTGCGTCCTTCTTCAAAAAAGCCCAATTATATATCCCTGCTTCATGAAGGGGGTAACTTTTTTTTAACAATTCGTCAATCTGTTTTAATTTATTCATACTTTATTATCTTGCATTAAACAATCTTTCTGGTGGTCGTTTATGACGAGTATCTGTTTGTACTAGCAGTGAGAGGGTCTGAAATTAATAGCAGAAAATAATTTAGAAATTTATGATTTACTATCTGCTACGAACATAGAAACCGGCTATTGCGCTGTACTACCTGAACCCACCAAAATATTTATTAACTAAAAAACCAGTAAGCAAAAAGAAAATAATTGAACCGAGAACAAAAATAAAAACAAAAATATTACCTAACATTTTCTTATTTTCACTTTCGTTGATAAACCTTTTTTCAATATCAAGGTATATTTTATCTTTTCTAAAATACCAATAATTAATAGAATAAATTAAAAATGCATGACATAAACCAATAATCATAAATGTACTACTTGACATTG
>NZ_MTCA01000391.1:0-1155 GCF_002150205.1 Flavobacterium sp. FPG59
GTATTAAAGATTTTTTCAAATACAATAAAATCCCATTCGCTGAAGATATTTTTTTGGAAAAATTTGACAAAGAAGAGGTTTCTATTGCAATTGATTTTTTTGAAGCTTTTACAGAATTTATAAATGTTTCTAAACACACAAAAGCTGTAGGCACTATCACAAAGTATACAACCGTTAAAAATTTTTTAGAACATTTTAATGAATTTACGAAATACCCCATACGATTTGACACCATAAACCAACGATTTGAAGAAAAGTTTATGGAATACGCTTTTGAAGAAAAGAAAACGTTGAACAATTATTACGGGAAGTTAATAAGTATCATTAAAACTTTTATGAACTGGTCTTTTGACCGTGGATACCATAATAATATTGAATTCAAAAAACTAAAGCGTGTAGAGAATGAAATTGAGGTAATCTTTTTAGAAAAAGAAGAGCTTTTTAAACTATACAAGCATGATTTTAAAAATGAAAAATTAAACAAATCAAGAGACTTTTTTTGTTTTGGATGTTTTACCGGATTACGACATTCTGATATTAAAAATATGGATCAAGCAAACATTTATGATGATTATATCCAATTAACATTGATAAAAACTAAGACTATTAATCATAGGATCGAATTAAATATTTACGCTAAAGCCATTCTTGACAAATATAAAGGGACTATCTACGAACCATTGCCCAAAATAAGCTCACAAAAACTAAATAAAAACATCCAAGACTGTTGCGAAATCATCAAACTAAATTCTGACATTACTATTACAAGGCACATCGGAACCAAAAGGATTACTAAAAATTTCAAGAAGTACGAATTAATTACTAGCCATGTGGCCCGCAAAACTTTTGTTACAAACTCACTTATTTTTGGAATGAATGAAAGAATTCTTAGAGAAATGACTCATCATAAAGATGAAAAATCATTTAAAAGATATGTAGATATCTCTAATTTTCAAAAAAACAAAGAGATGAACAACACTTGGAACATAAATTTTGATGAGCAATAATATGATGTATTTAAACTTTCTCAACTTTAAGAAAAAAAATATAGTTCAAGAAAAAACCTCAAAGCCAAGCAATTTTATTGTTAAGTCTGCTCTTACTCAAATAGTAGAATATATAGAGGGAATTCAAATGTCAACAGAGAATCAAGAC
>NZ_MTCA01000343.1:0-1855 GCF_002150205.1 Flavobacterium sp. FPG59
CAAAAGGAAATATGAATTAGTTATTATAATTATAATCAATGCTTAAAGTTACATTTTCAGAACTTCCATTAATATTTTTAAAGACTCCTCTCGCTTTATGATTGTAATTTTGTTCATCAAAATCAAATGTTAAATTTACTGATCCAATCAATCTGCGTTCTTCATATACTTTAAAAGTAATTTTTGAATCTTTCATTTTTGAACCTGTATGAGATTTAACAGAATTATTTAAAATATAATAACCTTTAAATCCTATATCATCGTAATTACTAATTATAAAAGTTAATACATTCCCTCCAGATTTACCAACCCAGACCCCCAAGCAATTTAACTCTATCGGTATATCATCATCGTTTTCTATCTCTTCTTCAGTAAGTTGATTCGATACTGAAAATTTAGCTATTGAATCTTTCAAAGCAGCCACTGTTTTACTCAACATTCTAGAATTGTCTTCACTTTGTTTTTTAAACGATTGAAGCGAAGTGATTTTTACTTTATGAGCTTTTATTGAATCTTTAGTTGCAATTAGATTTTGATTTAGCATAGCTATTTCTTTGTCTTTAATGCTGTTAATTGAAATCACAGAATCCTTACTCGTAGTGCTATTTTTTAAAGCTATCCTCAATTCTTTTTTATCCATTTTTTCGATATCTTGGGAGTAAGTAGTTAAGCTTAAGCTTAAAATCAATAGCAGTATTGTGTTTTTCATATTTTATATTGATACTTTATTAGTATTTTTTACATTTTAATCGTAATATGTATAAAAATGCTTGTATGCCACTTGTTTTGCAGAAAATTTTTCATCATCACGATAATCTTTTTTTATTATATTGATATTCAAATCCTGAGAAGGCATCATTCGACTACCATATTGATTCATATTAATCGAAAATTGTTTTCCTTGCTTATAATTTCCAATAAAATAATGTGTTTCCGGAATATTATCTAAACCATCATTAGGTAATGATATAACTTCAACTAAAAATTTATACGGTTTTTCATCGGACCAATTTATTTTGTTATAATCATCCGAAATTCCTTTTAAAAAATCATCTGGATAATGAACTAATTCAGTTGTAAGTTTAGGTATTTCGTTCTCTAATTCTTGAATTCTGAAATGAGCATTGTATAAAGTGTCATTTTTGGTTTCGTGATAATTAAAATTTTCAGGTATCATTTTTTTTAATTCCAACCGCTCTTTTTTTAATTCCGCCAAAACTATTGTTATGGAATCTATCTTTTTTTGAATTACAGCATTTTCCTTTAAAGCCCAATCCTTGTTACTCATTTTTTCAATAATTTTAATTGATATCAATGAATCTTGTTTAGGATCAAAAAAATGAGCTTCGATATTAACTTTAGTAATTTTAATTATACCTTTTTCAATTTCTGACAATGACATTGAAGTTGGCTTAATTTCCTTATCTGTTAAAACTGCCAGCCAAATACCTTTATATTCTGGAGGCATATTATTCAATTTCAAAACAAGATTTCTCGCAGCATCTCTTTTTTGATATGGATTTAGTTTCTCAAACCAAATCTTATATTCATTTGCTTGCTGTTGAATGGTTTTAGTTGGCTTCTTTTGAGAGTAAGTGATTAAAGTGAACATTAAAGCTACAATGATCAAAATTTTTATTTTCATATCTGTTTTATAATTAATTATTTTTTCTTTTTAAAAAATGATATTGTTTTGCCTTTTCTACCGCTTCCTCCTTTTTTAATATAGCTTCCACTTTTTCCTTCCCATAATCTATAGCCTTCTTTTTTGCCACCTTCGGTTAGAAAAGTAATAAAATTGTCAAATAGTCCCATAATTATATTTTTTTTGATTAATATTAATAAGTATCTTGAA
>NZ_MTCA01000379.1:0-1306 GCF_002150205.1 Flavobacterium sp. FPG59
ATGCATGTCTATCATCATCATTTCTTGTGTATTGAGATGATAATTCTTCAAAATATTTTGTAAAACCATTTTCTCTTAAATCACCACCATATAGAGCCGTTCCATCATTAGAAATTATATAACGTGCTAATTCTATAGAAATATCGTTTAGATGTTGCTCATCAAGACCTAGTTCATTTAAATTTTCACTATTTGAAACAGAAATAGCAATTGACTTATCAAAAAGGAAAGATTTTTCATTTTGAGAAAGTTTAAATTCTGGCTTTAAATCTTCGGTACTTATACCAGATATATTATTTTCATCTGTCATTTTAAATCTTGTTTATAGTTATAGGTGTAACAAATTTTAAATTTTTATTAAATCTATTTAGTATTGATGTCTCTTCAATGCCCAAAGGTGGATCCGGATAAAGAACAATCGATTCTTCTTCATTCATTTCCAAATGAATTAAATTTATTAGCTCTGGCGGAGAGGTAAGAGTATAAACTTGTTTCTGAGTAAATTCTTTATATTGAGAAAGTAGACGATGTTGGTACAAATTATTTAATACTTGAAGAAGAGTTAAGTAAACAATCTTATAAAAATTGTAATCATTCTCATCTGTTAAAACAGTTGTAGGCATATTCCCTAAATATGGAAATGCTCTACTTTCTCCATTTTTAATACTATGAACTACAACAATTGGTGATTTATGTTTTTTGGCAAGTAAAACTTCTCTTCGACACCATTCTCTATTTGAGTATTCATCAGTATGAAATACTAATAGAGCAGATTCACTAATATTCTGACTGAATTGTTCTGCAAAATCATAACCATTTGCAATGTTAACAGTGTCAAAAAAAACATCTAATTTTAAATTGTTTTCGATGAATTGTTTAAACTTGATTGCAAGTATCTCTCCGTCTTTTTTTGCATGACTTAAGAATAATTTAACTGGTGAATTAATGCGGTCAGTTTCTGTATCGTCTGAAATTTTTTGAAAGTCCATTAAAAGTCTAGAACAATCATGTAATACTTCAGATTTTATTTTTTCAATAGCTTTTGTTAAATCTTCTTCAAGTTCCAAATCTAATTTCTGGTTTAAAAATACTCTAGCATTTGTAAATTGTATTTTACTTAATTCAGATGAAATTGTATACGCTTTTTCATATAATGAAATCGGGAATATTCTGTTATTATTATCAACATTTTTTAAAAGCTGTTTTGTATATTCTACATAAACATTATCATCAAAAAATTCTTCATCAATTAATAAAATGATTGCATTTTTTTCTGCATTAGTGAAATCAATTGGAAGTAGTGAAC
>NZ_MTCA01000384.1:0-1229 GCF_002150205.1 Flavobacterium sp. FPG59
GTATTTGAACTCGTAAAATTTAAAAGTAAAAATAGTATGTACCAAACAAATAATTCTTTAAAAATGTGTTTGTGTTTTTTAAAAAAAAAGAAAACATAAACCGTTAAAAAAATGGTTGAGATAAAGCCAAAAATACCTCCATATAACAAAGATGATATCCAAACATTATGAGGATGATCTGAATAACCCACGTCAAACTTGTACCCAAACATTCTCATATAATCGAAACCATCACCGAATAATTTTGAAAGGGCAGGCATTTCAGAAAAAAATTCAAATGCATAAACCCATCTATTACTTCTAGTATCATTTTCTTGAGATGAAAGATCTTCCAGTGTCAATAATCGATCTAAAACTGAAGTTATCTCACTACTAGATTCTATTATAGAATCTATGTCTAATCTAGTTAAGGATACAAAAAAAACTAATAAAAAAACAAATGCTATCCATGGTTTCTTGATAAATGCTTGTTTTTTTTTATTAAATGCATTAAGCTTGAAACTATATGAGTCCACTTTAAACGACCAAAAAATAATATAAAAAATTAAAAAAATACCAATAACAAAACCGCGCCTTGATCCTGACATAAGACCTGCAGCTAAAATTAGTAATAATGCAACAGTATATACTATTTTTAGTTTTACATTTGTAGTTTTTTTATAGCAGTATAAACCAGCAAAAAGCCCACAATAAAGCCCTATCGCATATACATTATAGTCGGCATTTAAAGATGAACCAAATGAAATCTCCGACGTCCCGTCTGCACTAACTACCTCAAAGTAATTCAGAATAATTCCTGAACTCATAAAATAAAGTTTAAGTAAACCTAATATTGATGAAATTGTCGTTAAAAAAAAGGTAGATCTAAATAATATTGATTTAAACTTATTAAAATCATCATAACTCTTGATAGAGTAATTCATAATTGTCATAAAAATAAACCACCAAATAATGTTAAAAAAATCACCAACAACATTTATTTCATCTAGGTAAAATACTGCATGAAAAATATATACAAAAGCTGGCAAAATAAAAAGTAAAGTATTATACAAAACTTTAAAACCTTTTAAAATAACATTAAAAAAAATTAAAACCTGTAAAAACCGTATTACATTAAAATTTAATACAGATGATAAACAAAGTTCACCAATTAACATTGAAACTAATATCCCGCCGTAAACAATATTTATTTTTCTTAAATTCATTTAATCAAAAGTTTAGTAAAATTT
>NZ_MTCA01000177.1:0-6468 GCF_002150205.1 Flavobacterium sp. FPG59
CCATATAAAAGTAAAACTCGCAATACAAACCCAAAGTGTTATTCCTTGAACAAGCGGTCTAAATCCAACTGATTTTAAAAACTTTTTATTTAAACCTGCACCAATCAAAAACAGAGTAATTGTCAATCCTATTTTAGAAATGGAAACCAATTGCGGTGCAAAAATCTGTACTTGTGGTAAATATGTATTAGTAACTAGCGCCAAAATAAAGAATCCGATGAAATATGGAATTTTCACTTTACCCGATTTGTTTTTAAAAATAAAAGCCGTGAATAAGGCAACTGGAATAATCCACAATGCCCGTGCTAATTTTACGGTTGTCGCAATTTGTAACGCCTCTGGTCCATATTTACTAGCTGCTCCAATAACGGAGCTAGTATCATGTATAGCGATGGCACACCACATTCCAAAATCACTTTGAGACACATTAAAATAATGACCTATAGCCGGAAATAGAAATAAAGCAACCGAATTTAATATGAATATCACTCCTAAAGCTACTGAGGTTTGTTTTTCGTCAGATTTGATTACTGGTGCAATTGCTGCTATAGCACTTCCACCACAAATTGCTGTTCCACAAGAAATTAAATGAGTTGTTTTACTTTCAACTTTAAACCATTTACCTAACAATGTTCCTAAAATTAATGTGCTTACAATTGAAATAATGGTAAATAAAAATCCTTCCTTTCCTGCAGCCATTGCGCTTTGAACATTCATACCAAAACCTAAACCAACAACTGAAAATTGCAACAAGTAATTGGTAGCTTTTTGATTCCATACTAAAAAAGGATGCCCAAATACATTAGCCACAATCAATCCTAATCCTAAAGCAATTGGAGGAGAAACAAAAACGGTGGTACAAAGTAAAAGCATCCCAACAAAAAAGAGTTGTTGAATAAGTTTACTTTCGCTAAAAAATAAATAGGATTGTTTATGAATATCTTTATGAGGAATTTCCAATGTAAAGTTGTTGAATTAGTACTTTACAAAGGTGCGTACATTAATCTAAAAGCACCAATTGTAAATTATAATCTACTATAACTTTAAATTATAATGATTCGAAATATTTTGAATAAACAATTCAGACAAAGAATCTGTTTTTCCTTGTAATGTAATGATATAAAAATAACGTTCGATTACTAAGTCTTTAATATCTAGAATAGCCAATTCATTGTTTTGAAGCTCTTTTTGCACGGCATGAATTGACATAAAAGCAACACAGTCAGAGTTCAATAAATAGGATTTAATACTTTCAGTACTTCCCAATTGCATTTCTACTTGCAAATCAGAGCCTTTAATTTCAAAAGGTTTTAAAGCATGCTCAATTACTTCAAGTGTTCCTGAACCTTGTTCACGTATTAAAAATTGCATTTTTTTGAGGTCAGTTAGCTCAATCTCATCTTGTTGCACCAGCGGATTGGAGCTATTACAAACTAAAACCAATTCATCTTTTAAAAATGGTATGTATTTTATTAATTTATTTTTAGACTGCCCTTCTACAATGCCCATTTCAATTTCTTGCTGTACCAATGCATACTCAATTTGTTCCGTATTGCCGTTTAACAAACTCACTTTGACATCCTGTAGTTTTAAATGAAATTTAGCTAATAAAGGTGGAATAATATATTGTGAAATTGTTGTACTCGCTCCTAATCGTAGTAATCCTGAGCGCTGGTTAATCAGCGTACTCATGTCAAAATCGATCTCACGATACATTTCAAAAATATTTTTGGCATGTTTCAACAATACAGTTCCAGCGTGTGTCAATGCTATTTTAGAACCGTTTCTATCAAATAATTTAATTCCGTATTGTTCTTCTAACTCTTGTATATGCTTTGAAATGGCAGGTTGAGTGATAAACAATTCAGCTGCGGCTTTTGTAAAACTCAATCGATTAGCAACGGTATAAAAAACTTTTAGTCTAAAATCCATAATAAATCTGAATTATAGTAAACCGTTATATTTACGTACAAACCATTCTGTAGCAAGTGAAATAGCAATAATTATGAGTAACCAAATCCAGTCAATTAATGGTGTTTTAACACTATTGCTTTTTTGAATGGCTTTGTATTCTTGACTATCTAATAGAGTCTTTATTAATTGTTCTTCTTGATTTGCAAAAAATACTTTTCCGCTAGTATGAGTTGCTAATTGGCTTAGTTTTTCAACATCTGAATTTACAAATTGCTTTTCAATATCAAAATCTAAAATTTCAAAACTACCTGTATAAGATGTTTTAGAATTCAATTCTTGAACTGCAAAATCATAAGATCCCGCTTTTAAACCATCAAGATTGACTTTAAAAGTATTGTTCCCTTTAACTAAATCGTAATTTTTAGTTTGCTTATTGCTTTTATTTTTTAACGAAATAGATAGTCGAGCTTTTTCATCAAATTCATAATTTTTATTAAAAAACTGAGCCGTAATTTCAATAGGCTCCCCTGAGTTGTAAAAACGTTCATGCTCTACCACCAATGATTTTTTGGAATTGTTTGAAGCTAGAAACTGAATAATTTTATCAAGAAAAACATCGTATTTTTCAAAAGATTTATGAGTTACATGAGACTGCAAACGCCATTTCCAGCTATTCTCTCCCATTAAAAAAGCATTTCTACCGGATTGACTTTCTGCAAAAACAAGTAAAGGCATCTGCGTATCAATTGCTCTAATTCTTGACGACAACAATACAGTAACACCAGCATTTGTAGTTATAGTGCCAAATGGATTTTGAATAGGAGGCAGATTTTCAAAGCCAATATTTTCAGCAGCAAACAAATTAAATTGATTGTTAAAAACAGGTAAATAATCCTCTTTTTGTCCGCTCATTTTAAAATTAAGTGACGTTTGCTGATTGTTCAAAAAATTAAAATCGGTACTATTACCAGTAATAATAAAGCTGTTGATTTTCAATTTTGTATTGGCAACAAAAACTGATTTAAACTCTGAATTAGGTTGATACAAAATCAAAACCGAATATGGTGTTAAATCTTTAATATCGTTAGGTTTAACAACAGTAACTTTACGCTGTACATTAGATTCTATTGCTCGTTTTAAAGCTCCTAAATCCGGATGATTTATTGCTGATACTATTGCAATATTTGTTTTTTGATCTATAACATCAACTGCAAAATTCTTTACATTATTAAAGGTGTTTTTTTCTTTTACCTTTGAAGTAATTGTCGCTTTATAAAGTTGTAATCCTATTTTATCTGCAGGTAAAAACAACGTTAGGGATTGTGTTCGTTTTGAAGGAGAAAAACGCATGCTTTGCTTATTCAAAATAGTTTTCCCTTGAGACAATGAAAAATCAGCATCCATCGTTTTTGAACCTGAATACTGTAAAAACACCTCTACTGGAAATTTATTTTTATGAAAAGCATACTTATTCACATTCAACTGATTGATTTTAAAATCAAGATAAGTAACAGTATCACCTACTACAAGAGGAAATACTCTATTTGATGGATCAAAACTATAAACATAGTCGTTACCTGATGTTTGATTTCCATCAGTAAGCAAAACAGTGGGGAAAACTGTATTTTTAAATATACTTTTTAGATTGTTCGCTACAAGATCAATATTGGTTTGACTGCCTTTAAAATCAATATTTGACAAAGGACTAAAATCCTCAGAAAATTGAAAAACTTGAACGTCAAATTTATCATTCAAAGCCGTATTGCTCTGAATATTTTGGAGAATTTCTTTAGTTTTCTTTTCATTTTTAAGAAAAGCTATAGAACATGAATTATCAACCACAACAGCAAGAGGCGTCTTTGTGATGATTAAATTATCCCGAGATATAATCGGATTTAGCAATAATAAAAACAGACAAAAAATAGAGGTAAAACGAAAAAAAGCTAAAAACAAACTCAATTTTGACTTGTTTTTAGCTTTATATAAATATTGAAAATATGACAATACGCCCGCTATTAATAATGATAAAACTAATAGTAGCAAGGTAGATGTTGTCATGTAGTGTTTATTAAAATATTTTAAATTTGAAAACTTAAATGTAATCTAGAATTCAATAGAAGTGTAGAATGAATTAAATACTCATTTCACAAAGCTAGGTAAGCATTCCTCCACACACATTCAGTACTTGCCCTGTAACATAAGCACTCATATCCGAAGCAAAGAAAAGACAAGCGTTAGCCACATCCTCTGTAGAGCCACCTCTTTTTAACGGAATTCCATCTCTCCAACCTTTTACAACATCTTCGTTTAACTTTGCAGTCATTTCAGTTTCAATAAATCCAGGAGCGATTACGTTACAACGAATATTACGAGATCCTAATTCCAGTGCTACAGACTTTGAAAAACCAATAACTCCAGCCTTAGATGCTGCATAGTTCGTTTGTCCTGCATTACCTTTTACCCCTACCACTGAACTCATATTAATAATCGATCCCGCACGTTGCTTTAAAAAAGTACGCTGAATCGCTTTTGTCATGTTAAAAACCGATTTCAAATTCACATCCATCACGTTGTCAAAATCTTCTTCGGACATACGCATCAATAAATTATCTTTTGTGATTCCAGCGTTATTAATCAATACGTCAACCGTTCCAAAATCGGCCAAAACAGCATCCACAAATGTTTGCGCTTCGTTAAAATTTGCAGCGTTTGATTGATATCCTTTTGCTTTAATACCTAAAGCGTTTAACTCATTTTCTAAAGCCATCGCAGATTCTACTGATGAACTATATGTAAAAGCAACATTGGCTCCATGTTTAGCAAAAACCTCTGCAATCCCTTTTCCAATTCCGCGACTTGCGCCTGTGATAATGGCAACTTTTCCTTCTAGTAATTTCATATTCAAAAATTAGTTTATTTTTTATTTGAAGCTATTCCTGCTATTCACTGCAATCTTTTAGGTCCGCTGTCGCGTACCCAAAAGGATTTCCGTTGCTATCAGGGCTAAAAACGACTTGCCAAATATATACTATTTCCTTTTTTAAAAAAAATTTAGCTTTGATTATGAACAATAATTTTTACAATTAAACTTTCAAAAAACGATATGCCAGTTTATCCCAAAAAGCAGCATAAATGGCAATCAATGTAAATACTAGTAAAAACAAATGATACCACGCATTACTTAAAATATCTATAAAATTTAATTTACCATTTGCATAGTTTAATATCAACAATATCTGAGCACCATAAGGCAATATCCCTTGTATTACACATGAAAAAATATCTAATATAGTAGCCGATTTTTTAGCACTCAACCCGTATTCATCATTAATTTCCTTTGCAATGGGCCCGGTAATAACAATAGAAACCGTATTATTTGCAATAGCTAAATTTGCAAAACCTACTAATACTCCAATTCCTGTTTGTGCTGATTTTTTACTTTTAATTCTTTTCTTTATCTGATTCAAAACCCATGTAATACCACCAGCCTTGTCCACCATAGCTGCTAATCCACCTGTAAGCATAGAAAGTAAAAAGATATCTGTCATACTCGTAAATCCTTCATAAATTTTCTGAGTAAACTCCATTACTGTAAAAGAATCATTATAAAAACCAATAAAACCCGCAATTATGGTACCTAATAGTAAAGTGTAAAAAACGTTGACACCTACAACTGCTAAAATTATCACTAAAACATAAGGCAAGATAGCCCATAATGAATAATCACTTTTTGCAATATCCACAGAAACAACATCTGAATTAAATCCCAAATAAAAGAAAATTATAATAGTTACAATTGCCGCCGGAAGCGCGATAAACAAATTAATCTTAAACTTATCTTTTAAATCACAACCTAGAGATTGAGTGGCAGCGATGGTAGTGTCTGATATCATTGATAAATTATCTCCTAACATAGAACCGCCTAGTAAAGCACCTGCTATCAATGGCATAGAAGCACCACTTTTATCAGCAAGTGATATCGCAATAGGTCCTATTGCAACTATAGCTCCAACAGATGTACCTGTAGAAGTTGATAAAAACGAGGCTATCAAGAAAATTCCCAATGGAAAATACGCTGCATCAATGGTATTAATACCTAGGTTCACAACTGCATCAACTCCACCCATGGCTTTACTCACCACGGCAAAAGCGCCTGCAAATAAATAAATCAAACACATGGTTATAATTTTACTATCACCACAACCAGCAATTAAAGTATCAACTTTACCTTCTGTACTGTTTTTAAATAAAATAAAAGCAGCAATAATGCCTACCAAAACAGCAACAGGAGAAGGAAAAGCATAAAAATCATTAAGCAAAATACCTGCTCCTAAAAAAGTAAAAATAAAAATAAATAGCGGAATCAATGCAAAAGGATTTCCAGATTCCTTAGTAAACTTTGTCATAAAAATAATTTTAAATTAAGTGTTATGACGAAAAACAAAGCTGGTATTGGGAATGTAAACAACATTTTTTCCAAAAGATTTGGCTTATCGTTTTAGCACCTTGCTTGTTGTTGCAGGTTGCTATCCTATTGAAGGATTCGTGATAACG
>NZ_MTCA01000355.1:0-1620 GCF_002150205.1 Flavobacterium sp. FPG59
TAATAAATACATTGGGGAAGAAGTTGCTAATATCGAAGAGTCTAAAAAGGTTATGTCTAAATTATTTGAATATGGAATACCCTATTTTAGAGTTAAAGATTTTATAAATGAAATTGTTGCAAACGTTCCCGAAAATTTTTCCATATATGATATTAAAAGAACCATATACAATAATGAATCAATGAAGGAACTGAAAATTTATTTTGAATAATGAGTGAGTCACAAAATATAGAATGGGAACAAAATTGGCACGAGGTTATTGAATATGATAATAAAAAGTTGGAAGAATTAAAAGAATTATTACTAGCAAGAATGACAAAAGTTGAAACTAAAATTTCGCAAACATTATGAACTATATTCAAAGTACATCAGCTTTTCATGTAACTTGGTTAAGTAGATTAAATCCTATTTACAGAATTTTGAGTGATATTCAATATGTTGAAGATTTTTTTGAGAATGGGAATATTTATCTATCAAGTTTTAAAAATTTTAAAAAATATGAAGATGAAATGCAAGGTGATAGAACTGAAGGACAAAATCTAGTTGGTGGATTTAATGGCAAAGACAGTAGTCATTATGTATCTTATGAAGGGGGAATCAATGCTTATGTACTGTGTGCTACAAATTCTTTGAGTGAAGATGTAATTACAGATTTTAAAGGTATCGGTGCAATAAAAATAAAAGATTCAGTAAATTTTGGTAAAGAAATAGCAAGGAAATTATCTTTTGTTAATACAGGTATTGAAGGCGATTGTATATATGGAGATTCTAAAGTTCAAATATTAGAAAATGAACAGAATAAAGCATTTCATGATATTGATTTTGACAATCCAATTATAATGAAAGAGGAATTATCCCAAATAACTTTAGGGGTTGAAATGTTTATGAAGCATAAAAAATATGAGCATCAACAAGAACACAGGTTATTATGGTTTTCTGAAGTTCAAATTGAAAACGGAATAGTTATTCATTGTCCCGAGGCAATTAAATATTGTGATAAAATAATTTTTTGAAAGGCATATTTGAAATGGAAGAAATAAAAGAAAAAGTATTTACAATAATTCAAAATTATCTAAAAATACCACCCGTAATTATTTGGGGCTCTGGCGCAACAGTTCCTTTTGGACTTCCTAGTATGAATACATTAAATGGGATTTTAAAAGATAATATTTCAGAGTTTGATAAAGATTGTGAGAATCTTGAAGTTGAACTTGGTAAAGAAAAGTATCATGAAGTAATGCCACAAATAAGAAATATAATTTGGCATGCAATATCAACTGTTGATAATGAGGTATTACAAAAACTTTTAACTTCAAATAGTGATGATTTTAATGGAATTAAAAAGTTGGTTGAAAAAATCAGTGATGCTCATCCTAAAGTAACTAATATCGTTACTACAAATTATGACCGTATTATTGAAAATGTACTTTCATTTCACGGTATTCCTTTTACAGATGGATTTTTAGGTAAGGAACTTTCACTGTTTGATGAAAGTTTATTTTCTTCAAATAATATTGTCAACATTGTAAAAGTTCACGGATCTTTAAATTGGTTTGATTTTGGAGGGGAAATTCGATATTTACAGAATAATATTGAAAGTTCAGTTCCTCAAATTATTTG
>NZ_MTCA01000125.1:0-8702 GCF_002150205.1 Flavobacterium sp. FPG59
AGTTTGAATTATGAGGATTATGACTTTTTTAATAACAAATTTAAGTACTAAAAAAAATATGCTTAAATTTATTTCACGCTAATTAAAGATTACAAATGTGCATTATTTGTTTTATCCAAATCATAATTTAATGAATTGTAAGAATAATATAAATTAAAAATGTAAAAATGTAAAAATGTAAAAATGAAGAAAAAAGTATTTCTAAAGTTGATAATTCTTTTTACCAATATAGTAAGCACAACTACCTATGCCAAAGAGAAAAAGATTAATTATCAGTTCTTTACAACTAATATAAAGAATGACACTATCATTGTAAAAAAGAAAAACAACATAAACAAATCTTATGAGATTGGTTTTTATTCTAAATCATATTCATATTATTGGCTTGTTGGTAAAGACACTTTAGACTTTATTGTTAATGCTACAGAACATGAAAAAGACAGCACTTTACACATAAGTATTCATCATAAAAGACCAATTACATTTACGACTGCTTTATCAAAATTAAATTACTGCCTCTCGCTGAATAAAGAAGACTTTTATTTATCAAAACTCAATTCACTTTATTTCAAAGAACCATTTTTTTATCTTGATATGTCAAAAGATTTATCTACTGAATACAAAAAGCAATTTGGACAAAAAAACATCAATAATGAAAAGCTAAATCAGTTTTTTTTAAAATCAAAACTAAAAGTTCAACTTGATAAATTTTTAAACCAATTCAACAAAATAACTAAATATTTTTCTATCGAAAAATTCCATCTAACAAGTAAAAAACATTACCACGAATATTTGCACAACATTAACTTAGCAGATTATCCAGATGATATAATCAACGGAATGGGGCTATATGTAAAATTAGATGGTCAAAAGAAATAATGTCTTCCATAGATTTAAAAATATTTCATAAACAGTCACCTATATTAATTGTGATATAAATGGACTTGACATTTGGTGATCACCACAACCATAAGTCTTATTCTTATCCATTACTATACTTAAAAAAAATCATTAAAAGCTCCCATAAATAAGTCTCTTGTCACTAAAGGTCTTTAGTTAAAAAGTATAACTCAAAATATTTTTTACTGTTTCATTTTATTTTTTCATGAATTAACAACCCAATAACATACAATACCTGTAACAAAACAGTAATATAAGCTACTAAATGAAGAACTAAACTCTAATAAACTATGAATTTAAAATCTTCATTATACTGTGGCTTATTGTTAGTAGCAAGCTCAGTATCATTCGCACAAGATGCCCTCTGGTTGCGCCATCCCGCGCTCTCTCCAGATGGTAAGAACATTGCTTTTGGCTACAAAGGCGATATTTATGTTGTTAATGCCCAAGGTGGTACTGCAGTTCCTATTACCATTCATGAAGGACATGACATGATGCCTGTGTGGAGCAAAGATGGCAAGCAAATTGCTTTTGCTAGTGACCGCTACGGTAATTTTGATGTGTTTACGCTACCCGTAACTGGAGGCATGCCTACCCGACTAACTTTTAACTCAGCGGCTGATTATCCATATGATTTTTCACCTGATAGCAAAAATGTATTATTTGGTTCTAGCCGTCAAACAAGCAGCAATAACATTCATTTTTACTCGCCGCGTTTGTTCCAAAACCTTTACACAGTTGCAGCAACTGGCGGAAAACCGGTGTTGGTTACTGAGGGCGGAATAGAATATGCGCGCTACAATGCAGCAGGAAATCAAATTGTTTTTCAAGACCGCAAAGGCTACGAAGATGCCTTACGCAAACACCACACCAGCAGTGTAACGCGTGATATTTGGGTATTTGATGTCAACAAAAAAACATACACGCAGTTAAGCACTTACGAAGGTGAAGACCGCGAGCCGGTGTACTGCAACGACAATCAAAATATTTTCTTTTTGAGCGAAGCCGATGGCAACAATCAAAATATTTTTAAGCAAAACCTATCTGCTAAAACAGCAACTGCCATAACTACTTTCAAAAACAATCCGGTACGCCATTTAAGTGTTGCACAAGACAATACTTTGTGCTTTTCTCAAGACGGTGAGATTTATATTTTAAAGGAAGGTCAAAGTCCACAAAAAGTAAAAATCACGATCCAAAATGATGGTAAAGGCAATGTCGAGAAAAACGTACCAATTGCAGGTTCTATTTCAGAGTTTGTACCAAGTCCGAATGGAAAAGAAATTGCAATTGTTTCTAGGGGTGAAATTTTTGTGACCAATGCCGACGGTGGAAGTACAAAAAGAATTACCAACACACCGGAGCAAGAGCGCCATGTGCAATGGTCACCAGACAGCAAAACTCTTATTTATGCCTCAGAGCGTGGTGACAGTTGGGATTTATTTACGGCAAAAGTAGAACGAAAAGAAGAAGCTTATTTTTACGCTGCTACTTTAATCCAGGAAGAAAAATTGATTACGTCTGACAAAGAAGAGTTCCTACCTAAATTTAGCCCAGACGGAAAAGAAATCGCTTTTATCGAAGAGCGCAACATTGTTCGTGTGTATAATTTAGCCAGCAAAACTTCAAGAACCATTTTACCGGAAGGTAGAAACCACAGTTATTCTGATGGTGATTTTGGTTTCAACTGGAGCGATGATAGCAAATGGCTTTTTGTAGATGATAGCATGGGTAATTTTAATGCTACGCACACTGCAATGATCAAAGCCGATGGCTCTGAAACTAAATACCCAATTATGAGTGGTTTTGGCGAAGACGCTGCCAAACAACAAATGAAAGGCAAAGCATTAGCGTGGCTAAGCAGCAAAGAAGGTCGTAAATCATTGGCCAATCAAGGCAGCAGAGAGCTTGACGTGTATGCCGTATTTTTCGATAAAAAAGACTTTGAAAATTTTAAATTATCCAAAGAAGAAGCTGCTCTTACAAAAGAAATAAAAGATAAAGAAAAAGAAGCGGAAGACAAAAAAACGACTGCTAGCACTGATAAAAACAAAAAAGACACTCCTAAAAAAGAGGAAGTTGTAGTTTGGAATCCGGATTTGACTGACCTTGAAACTAGAAAAGTTCGTGTAACCATCAACAGTTCATCTATTGCGGATTTTGTATTTAATGATGAAGGCAGTAAATTGTTCTATTTAGCTTCTTTTGAAAAAGGATTCGACCTTTGGGTAACCGATACCAAAACCAAAGAAACTAAGATTTTAGCCAAACTAGGATCATCTCCAAGTACTTTATTTTTGAGCAAAGACAACAAAACATTGTTTGTGCGAAACGAAGGAGGCTTATCGAAAATTGATACGGAAAGCGGAAAAATTACTGGAATCCCTGTATCGGCAGAGATGGTTTTAAATACAGAGCAAGAACGTAATTACATTTTCAATCACATGTGGAGACAAACCGCTAAGAAATTTTACGATCCAAAATTACATGGTGTAGATTGGCAAATGTACAAAGACACCTATGCTAAATTTTTACCACACATCAATAATAATTATGATTTCCAAGAATTATTGAGCGAAATTTTAGGAGAACTTAACGCCTCGCATACAGGAGGACGCTACAGCGCTAGTTTCCCTAATATGGATGTAACGGCTTGTTTGGGTTTATTGTACGATGAAAAAAATGCCGCTGACGGTTTAAAAGTTACAGAGGTTATTTTAGGAGGTCCTTTTGATAAAACGAATTCAAAACTAAAAGCAGGTGCCACTATCAACAAAATTGACAACGAAGCAATTACTGCTACTACAGATTGGGCTAAATTTTTGAACAGAAAAACAGGTAAACTAATCCTAATTTCAGGTGTAGATGCTAATGGCGTTACCTTTCAAGAAAGTGTAAAACCGATTTCATTTGGTGAAGAATCGGGTTTAATGTACAACCGTTGGATTCGCAAAATGAATCAGATTACTGAAAAATTGAGTAATGGTAAAGTAGGATACGTTCACGTACAAGGTATGAATGACGGCAGTTTTAGAGAAGTTTTTGACCAAGTGATGGGTAAAAATTTCGAAAAAGAAGCTCTGATTGTCGACACACGTTTTAATGGTGGTGGCTGGTTACACGATGATTTGAATACTTTACTAAGTGGCAAACGCTACCTTGAATTTGCACCACAAGGCAACCGCTTGAAAGATGCAGAACCATTAGGAAGATGGACTAAACCTAGCTGTGTTTTAATGAGTGAAGGTAATTATTCAGACGCGTTTATTTTCCCATACGTGTACAAACAAAACGGAATCGGAAAATTAATTGGAATGGGCGTCCCAGGAACAGGCACTGCTGTTTGGTGGGAAACCCAAATTGATCCTTCTTTAGTTTTCGGAATTCCAATGGTAGCTACTATAGGAAAAGAAAACAGACCTACTGAAAACTTACAAGTCAATCCAGATATTCCCGTTGCGATGAAATACGAAGATTATTTGAACGGACAAGACAAACAATTAGAACGAGCTGTTGAAGAAATGCTGAAAACTATCAATTAACATTTTACAGCTTTGAGCTTCGTAGCTTTTATTTAGAAGTTATGTGTTGCTTTTTTTCAGCGGTAAGATTTCAAAAAAAAGCGAATTTATTTGTCGCTTGTTAACTTTTAAGATAACTTTGTAAAATGAGTAGGGAAATTATATTTTACGAAAATTACTTTATTGAGTTTTATCAAAGTCAAGATGAGAAGGTAAAAGAAAAGATAAAATACGTTCTTGAATTAGTAAAGCAAGTTGAGAAAGTTCCAGAAAAATTTTTAAAACATTTGACAGGAACTAACGGACTTTATGAAATAAGAATTGAATATCAATCTAATGTTTATAGAATATTTTGCTGTTTTGATAAAGGAAAATTGGTTGTTCTTTTTAATGGTTTTCAGAAAAAATCACAGAAGACACCAAAAAATGAATTGGTAAAAGCATTGAGTTTAATGAACGAATATTTTCAACAAAAAAACATTTAAAATGAAAGAGTATAAAAACATAAAAACTTTCGACCAACTTATTGAGGCTGAACACGGAAAAATAGGAACAGAAAGTAGAAATAGCTACGAAGAAAAATCGCAAATGTTTATCATAAGTGAGATGCTCAAAGACGCGCGAAAAGAAGCAAAAATAACGCAAGAGCAACTAGCTGAGAGAACGGGAACAAAAAAGAGTTATATTTCTCGAATTGAAAACGGCAAAGGAAACATTCAGCTTTCAACTTTAATCAGAATTTTTGAATTAGGATTAAACAAAAGAATTGGATTAACCTTTTTGTAATAGTTGTAAAGCACTTAGCTATTTTATACTCGAAGTTTTATTTTTGATAGAGAAACTCAACTTTTTAACTCGCAAGCTTGCCAATCAGGAAAACAAAAGGCTGTCCGAAAAAATATTTTTTGGACAGCCTTTTATATTTATTCTTTTATTGCTAAAACCTAAGAACATTGAATAACAGCAAAATATATTGGCATCCCAAAAGTGATGTTAAAAGGGAATGTTACTGCTAGCGCCATTGGTAAAAATATTCCTGGGTTTGCTTTAGGAACCGCAATTTTCATAGCCGCTGGAACCGCAATATAAGAGGCACTTGCCGCTAGAACTGCAAATATAAAACGATTCCCGATATCCTCCGTTACAAAATGACTTAGATAGGCAACAACACTTCCATTAATTAAAGGAATTACTATGGCAAAGGCAAAACTAAACCAGCCACTTTTAAAGAAATCACCTAGTTTACGGCCACTCACAATTCCCATATCTAATAAAAATAAGGCTAGAAAACCTTTAAAAATATCAGTAGTAAAAGGTTTTATTCCCAATGCCTGTTGATCACTAGCGAGCAAACCAATAACTAAACTTCCTAAAATTAAAAGTACACTACCATTAGTAAAAGAGTGAATAACAATGTTTGATAATTTTGTTTTCAGTACATTCTCTTTACTAAACAATCTAATTAAGATGACACCAACAATAATAGCTGGAGCTTCCATCAAAGCCATTACGGCTACCATGTGACCACTGAAAGTGAAATTTTGCAATTCTAAAAACGAAACCGCTGTTACAAAAGTTACTGCACTTACAGATCCATAAGTGGCAGCAATGGCTCCTGCGTTTTCAATGCTATATTTTTTCTTTAAAATAAAAAAAGAATACAATGGAATGATCAGAGCAATTGATACACCAAAAAATATGGACCATACTATATCAAGTGTAAAATGACTGTGTGCTAGCTCTTGACCGCCTTTAAATCCAATGGCAAATAAAAGGTATAAAGAAATAAACTTAGAACTTCCCTCAGGGATTTGCAAATCACTTTTGACTAAAACAGCAATAATTCCTAAAACAAAAAAGAGTAATGCTGGATTTGTTAAATTATCTATTAATAAATTTAAATTCATGAGTTATTTGTTTGACAATTGTATGAATGTCATACAATTGAATTGATATAATTGTTTGTTAGTGTTATAAAAATTACTTTTTGGTAGCTCGTTGTAATCTGTCGTTAATGGCTTTACCAAGTCCGCTATCTGGGAAACGCTCTGCTAGAATAACATCTAGATTTTTTTCATCCAATCTATGCAGTGCAGCATATAATCCTGAAGCTGCCTCTAACATTGAACCCGAAATTGACAAAACTTCTTGGGCACAAATTGATGGGTCTTGAATCTCTTGTTTAAAAGTCAAGACTCCCACTCTTTGATTTGCAAATTTGGCAACATCCTCACTTATCGTATCTGTAAGGTACGTGGTAGTATTTGGTGCGTAATGACGTGACAACATTCCTGGAGCAGGCGGTGCTTTTTCGTCATGCGCTATTGTTTTAAGTGGACCAATGATGGCTTCTAAGTCCTCTATTGCTAGTGATCCCAAACGATACAGAACGGGTTCACCATCTTCAAACCCTATAATTGTAGATTCAATTCCTCTTTCACAACTACCACCGTCTAAAATCATAGGTAATTTATTTTCAAAATAATGCGCAACATGAACCGCTTGAGTAGGACTTATAGATCCAAAAGGATTTGCGCTGGGTGCTGCCAATGGAAAATCCAGTTGCTCTAAAAGTGATAAAGTAACCTTATGATTAGGTACCCTCACTGCTACTGTATCTTTGCCGGCAGTAACCGAATCTGGAACTTGAGGTTGCTTTTTTAACACCATAGTTAGAGGTCCAGGCCAAAAAGCATTTGCTAGTAGCATCGCTTTTTCGGGAATTTCTCTAGCTATAGATGGTAAACTTTCAATAGATTTTATATGAACAATAAGCGGATTGAAAGAAGGTCTTTCTTTTATGCTGAAAATAGATGCTATTGCTTTTGTACTAAAAATATTTCCTGCTAATCCGTACACCGTTTCAGTAGGAATGGCTATCACTTCATCTTGATTTAATAACGCAACAGCTTTTTGAATGGAATTGTTAATTATACTCATAATTTAGGGGTTACAGTAATCACAAAAAGTAGGTTCTTCGGTCATTTTTTGATACGGAAAATTAATTTCGTGTGTGTATTGGCATTTTTTACAACAATATATGTGGCTTAAGGTAGACCGAGTAGGATTTGCACACCAAGAACATGGCAAACCTGGTTTAGCGCTGGTCACCACAAATCCAGGAGTCATGCATTCAGGACATAATGATTGAATAGACTGCAAAAGTTTATTAGCAGCTGTTTCAATAACATGCATTCGAGTGGGATTGAAATGCGCACGCATATCCGTTTCAGCATACACAGTACCGTGTACCTCCATGATATGGTTGTAATATTTTTTTAAATTTTCTTCATTGGTTATTCCCTTAATGACTGCTTTATCATTAGTTGCACTACTTCGTAAAATAATTGCATGCGATGGAAAATGAATTTTTTGAGCAAACATTTTCAATGCCTCATAACTCGTAATGGTCTCACCGTAAAAATTAGTATCTAAACTAAGTTCTCTAACAATGATTTCTAGATCATTTTTTTTATCGATTAAAATGAGGAATTCTTCATCTGCTTGCGCAAAAAACAAAGACGGATGAGGACCAAAAGATCCTTCACTGGCAAGACCTAAATCACAATCAAAGGCATCCATTGCTGCTAGACATTTTTCCCGAACAGTTGCCACAGCCGATTCCTTTCGCTTAATTTCTCCAGAAAATGTACCAAAAACATCCGTATCAAAATTTGAAGGTACAAAACACGTAATCCCTATTCCGTTTTCAAGAATAGGTGCTATTACCTTTTCTTTTTGATGTTTTGTGGCAATTAATAACGATCTGCCATTAAACATTTTTGTCTTCATTGGATCTTGGTCGCATTTCAATTTGGATTACACCGTTAATACGTAATTCCATATTTTTCGCATCGGCTTCTTTAATCAATTCTTTAATATAATCTGATGCTTCTTGTAATGTTTCTCTCCTTCTTTTAGAATGCAAATGATCTTGATTAAACCTAATTTCATTACTAAATTGTTCTAAATTATGGTAATTGATTTTACTATTAATCAATGAAAACAATACTTTCCCGGCTTCTGTAGGTTCAAACTGCCCTTCCACTAATTTAAATTGATACTCTTTTTTCATGATTATTTTAAATTATTTTGTTTTGATAAAATGTAAACGCTGTACACGATTCCTAAACCTAAAATCAAAGTAAAAAGTAAATTTTGAGGTGAAACGAGGTTCAACACAAAACCTGTTAGTAACCAGAGCGCTGCAACAAGTAGACTTCCGTTAATTTTAAATTTAGTTCTCATACAAACACATTTATTTAGTGCTGCAAATGTATC
>NZ_MTCA01000340.1:0-1870 GCF_002150205.1 Flavobacterium sp. FPG59
ATTATATACGGCGTCTTTCAATTATCAACTTAAAAAGCAAACTATCATTTCATAATCAAATTATAAATAAGGGAAACTCTCTAGTTTTAGCAACAAATGTAAAGGGAGAGGTTGTTTTTTGTAGCGAGAATATAGTTTCTATTTTAGGATATACTGTAGAGGAAGTATTGGGTTATGGCTATTGGGAACGCACTGATGACCATGATTTATACAGTGAGCAAGAAATTAAGGACTTTATAGATGATAAAATTTTTATAAGAAAATTAAAGTGTAAGAACGGAGAGTATAAATACATTCAATGGAATGATAAAAAATTCTCAAATAATTTAATTATAGGAATTGGTCAGGATGTTACAAAAGAAGTCCAGATTCAAGAGCAATACAAAAATGCAATTGAAGGTGCCATTGATTTAATCTATGAAGTAGATTATAAAGGTTTTTTAACTTTTGTTAATGATTTCACAATCAAAACTCTAGGCTTTGATTCTCAAGAACTCATTGGACAACATTTTTCCAAATTCATTCATACGGACTATTTAAATGAAATAGTTCAATTTTACTCCAAATTAGATAAATTTGAGAATCATTTCCCTACAATTGAATTTCCTTTATTCAAAAAAAATCATAAAAAAATATGGATCTCCCAAAAAGTAACAGTTCGAAAAAATAAAGATGGAAAAATAGTAGCTTTCTCTGCAATTGCACGAGACATTACGATACTAAAAAATATTAAAAAAGACACTAAAATAAGACATAAGAAAGTAAACGAATACAATAGAACGATTACTCAATTGTCTACGACTAATTTTAGCAACTATATCAATTTAGAAACTCGATTAATGAAAGTATTAGAAACTGCATCTATAGTTTCTAAATGTGATCGTGTGAGCTATTGGAAATATGAAAAAGACCGAATTACGTGTCAAAATTTATACAATTTAGAAAACAAAACTTTTGAAAAAGGTACTGTTCTAGAAAAAAAAGATTACCCCATTTACATAGATTCCATTCAAAGTAAGAAACAAATTTGTGCATCTAATGTTTTTAAAAAACATGAATTATCAGAATTTATAGATGACTATTTTATTCCATTAAACATAAAATCTGTACTCGATATTCCTTTTTTCATTGATGGTGAATTAATAGGAATAGTATCTTTTGAAAATATAAAAAGCAAAAGAAAATGGGATAACGAAGATGTCAATTTTGCAAGATCAATTGCAGATATTATATCATTAACATTAATATCTCAAAGTAGATTTGAAACAGAAAAAAAATTAGAGTACAAAAGTGAATTGCTATCTGCAATGACACTTTGTACTGAAAAGTTTTTAAAAAGTAATAATATTGATGCTATTTTCTCTGATGTTTTAGTGATTATGGGTAAAGCGACAAAATCACACAGAACCTATTTTTATGAAAATAATGATCTAACAAAAACAATCAGTCAAAAATATAGGTGGATTATAGAAAATGATACTTTAAATGAAGTCAATCAAAAACTACAGCACCTGCCTCATGAATATTTTGAAGAACTACTTACTCCCTTGTTATCCAATACTATTTATACAGCTGTAGTACCCCAAATTGAAAACACATCTCTCCGAGAGAAATTAGAAAATATTAACGTTTTTTCAATCATTCTTTTTCCAATTTTTGTACGAGATAAATTTCACGGTTTCATTGGTTTTGATGACACCGAGAACGAAAGATATTGGTCTGAAGATGAAATAAATATTTTGCAAACATTAGCTCAAAACATTAGTTTTTCATTGGAAAGAATTACAAATGAAAATGCCATTTATGAAAGTGAAGAAAAATTTAGATTGCTTGCCAATAATATACCAGGAACTGTTTACCTCTCTAATTA
>NZ_MTCA01000385.1:0-1213 GCF_002150205.1 Flavobacterium sp. FPG59
TTTGATATATTTGTATCATATATTAATTTAACGGGGATATTTACAAGTCTTACAATATATTCTGCAGCTAAATATTCTTGCATAGATTTATGTACAAATTCATAAGAATCATAACTTGATTTTATTATTATCCCTGTATGATCTTCTAGTTCTTTTACAACTTTTTCTCCATCTTTTAAAGGGAGTTGATATGACATATAAATGCGCTTATAAGATTCTATAAAATCAAATTCGGAATATTTTTTATGAGCATACGAAATTGTAAGATCATAAGCGAAATGTGATAAAAAATCAAATTTTCGTTCATTATCAAAATCTGAATATCTAGATTCCCTAACGATTCCTCTTTGCTCATCCCATTCGTCTATCAGTAATCTAACTAATTTTTTGTAAATTGAACGAGGCTTGTCGTAAAATTTTTTTGTCTTTTCAAATATTGCACATAAATGCGCAAGAGTTAAAGGACGTAGCGAAAAATCAAAAAACTTTGAACTATTTAAATTTGTTATAAATTCTTTTGCTTCGTTCTTTTTAACAAACCATTTATTTACAAACTCTACTATTTGATATTCATTTAAATCACACAATTCATATTCTGTTGAATTATCAATAGAAATATTGTAAGAAGCGCTTCTTGATGTAACAACCACTAAACTATTATTCAAGTTAAGCATTAGAGATTTAATTTCTTGATAGAATTGAGATACTCTACTAGGCCTAACCTCATCTAGTCCATCTAAGATTAAAACTATATTCAAACTGTTTAAATAACTATTAATATATCTCTCACGTAATTGCAGATTATCTAGTGATATAGTTTTATCCTGTTGTTTAGAGGATATTTCAATTCCAAAAATTATTTTAAGTTTGGAATAAATACTTTCTGCATCAGTTATATCTCTTAAATTAATTAATATTGGGAATTTGTAATTAATTTTAATTGCATTATTTAAAAGCATTTGACAAATATGCTTGATTGTTGTAGTTTTTCCAGCTCCTGGACCTCCAAGAATTACCAAATGTGTGGAGGTATTTGATAAAATTTCTTCTATGCTAGACTTAGCTTGCTTTTGGTCAGAAAATCGTAAACGCTTAGCTTGTAATTCTATATTTAAGTCTATATATACATCACTTATTTTTCTGCTTCCCCCTAAATCTTTAAAGAAAATATTTTGAGTAGAGTTAATCACAAAAACACTATGCTCATATAATG
>NZ_MTCA01000388.1:0-1187 GCF_002150205.1 Flavobacterium sp. FPG59
CAATTATGCTCATCGGTTTTAGTTTTTGTTCTTCTGCACAAAAAATAAAGGAAACTAAACAAAACCAAACAGAAATTGAAACGCTATTAAAAAATGGTATTAAACCAGAACTAGCATTTTTCTGGGAAACAAAAGATACGCTTATCTTAGCACGTACAAATTTCAGAGAAACAATTCAGTTTGATTTAATAAATAAAAAATGTATGATTCGAAATATGTTTAGTGAACAAGAAATTCAACTTACAAAAGATTTAAAACTCAATGACAGAAATACTCTTGATTCTCAACGTGATTTTGAGTATAGTTTCGATATCATAGGGAATGTTTTTATCGTTGCAGAAATGTATCAATACAAAATTTACTTTGATAAGAAGAAACAAAATATACTAAAAATTGAAAACATAAATGATAAACATGTGTTCTTTCCCAAAGAATATGAATATTACATGAGCACTGTAGCACCTATTAGCTCAGGACCAAATGATTAAGTTGGTAATTATTTAGGATTGATTGTTTTATAATGAATTCAATTAGGCTTAACGAACCTAGTTTTTTGAAAAGTATAATGAATTATAATAAATACTACTCCATAAAAGTACTATCACCAAAAGCACCTAAATCGGATCTGGGTGATTGGCTTAATAGGATGGTCTTGTATTTGGAATATTTGATAAATCCGAATAATGGACTTATTTTAGCAATTAACCTACCTTAGTGCCATATTGTTCAAAAACATTTTTAAACCAAACAAAAAAAAATATGATTAAAAAATTATCCTTATTGCCATTCTTTATTTTCATTTTTAATTCTACTTTTTCCCAAGAAAAATATGAAGACAGTATAAAAGAGATCATTAAAAAAGACTTCGCTCTAATTAAGCCGGCAGATTTAAAAAATTTAGTTCCTTTTGCAACTGAAAACGGAATGGGTTACTTAAACTCAAAAAACAATAAGATAGTTGTTAAACCAAATTATTATAAGTTGGATTTTGCTAAACCAAATTTAAGAGGAGATTATAATACTGTAGCCTATTTTGAAATAAACAACAAGACAAAAGAAGTGGAAGTGTTTTTACAAAATTGGGAAATTTTTGAAAACTCTTTAACGAAAAATCCACCAAGCCAAACAGATTCAAACGGGTTTTATCTGGTTAATAATGAAATTATTTCTTTTTCTAACACCTATAC
>NZ_MTCA01000319.1:0-2336 GCF_002150205.1 Flavobacterium sp. FPG59
AAAACATATCATGAAAAAAAACCTAATGAAGGCTGCTGTTTTATTCTTTTTTACAAGTTTTGCGTTTGCAAGTACACTTGAAGTGAAGACACAAGAAATAGACACAAAAAACAATCTTACTATATGTGAAGATTTGGAGAAAGAAAAAGATATTACAATTTGCTACGAAATAAGTAGAACCGAAAAAGAAATTAATGAATTCATTACAGAAGTTACCACAACTTACATGTGTTATACACACCCTGGTTTAGGTAATGGAACAGTCTATATTGACGCCGAAAAATAGAAAAAATAATACCCTAAAAAACTACTTTAGCAATTAATGCTAAAGTAGTTTTAAAATTACAAAATTACTCATGCTTTTAGTAAGTCATAAAAATTTATTCATAACTGTAAGATGAAAAAAAAACTGTTAATATTATTCTTTTCAACCATCGTAATTAACACATATTCTCAAACATTAAGAGGCTTTTTTATAAAACAATCATTAGCAGGAATAGGCCAAGACACAAAACTTAGTGAAAGAGCAAAAGCTCCGGTTGTTTATGAATACCTTTTTTCTGGGAATAAATCTATTCAAACTTTAATTGACGGAAAAGGAACTAGTATAGATACTATCTATAAAAAACATGAAAAATATGACATAGTATTAGAATCAACTTTAAAGACGATTTTAAATTCTAAATATGTTTTGGTTAAAGACTTTAAAAGTCACACATTTGAAAAAAAATTAACCAATGACAATAATGAAACGTTCACTAACGGAGACATATCCAATTTTGAATGGGAAATAATTAATGAAACAAAAACAATAGATGGATTTCTATGTAAAAAAGCCATCACTAATATGAAAACAAATGCTGGTATTTTAAGTGTTACTGCATGGTTTTGCGAAGATGTACCAATAAACGATGGGCCACTGACAATAAATGGCCTTCCAGGATTTATTTTTGAAGCTACATCGGGTGATTTATTTTCCTTAAAATTTAAAAACTTCTCCTTCAATGAAAAAGAGTTTATAAACATTAAACCTTTAAAACAGCTATAAAACTAAAAAACAACAACCCGAGAAGCGTGATTAAGAAAAACATCTTTACTATTATTATTTATCTTTACTTTATCAATTTTTCTTTTATATGTGCACAAAATAAAATACAGGGATTAGCATTTGATGATAACAACACAGCTATTGAAAACGTAAATGTTATTCTTAAAGATGCTAAAACTAATTCAATAATAAATTTCACAAAAACAAATAATAACGGATATTTTGAATTCAACAATTTAAAGTCAAATTACCACTTCGTTATAAAATTAAGTCACCTAGGCTTCAAATCTCAAGAAAAAACATTTGAAATTACAAACAATAACCTCAACTTAGAAAAATTTATTCTTGCTAGAAATGCTGTAGAATTAACGGAGCTAATTTTGAAAGCCAAAAAAAATGCAATATCAATTAATGGTGACACTACTAAATACAATGTAGATTATTTTAAAAACGGAACCGAGAATAGCTTAAAAGACATTTTAAACAACCTTCCAGGAGTAAGTACCAATGCAAATGGCAGGATCATTGTAAATGGAAAAGAAATAAGTGAATTACTCATCGATGGGGAAAATTTATTTAAAAAACAACATCAATTAGCAACAGAAAATTTTTCAGCACAAGCAATTAAATCAATCGAAGTTTATAAAAATCACATTCCCTTTACTCAATTAAAAAGCAACAATCCATCTAGCTTAACTGCTTTAAATGTGATCCTAAAAGATAACTACAAAAATAAAATTAAAGGATTTGTTCAATCTGAATACAATTTTGATGACCGAAAACTAATCAATGCAAGCACCTATAATTTGGCAAAAAAAAATAAATTTTCTGTAATTTTAAATAGTAATAACTTAGGTAAAAATGCAATTGGGATAGCTGACTATCTATCATTAAATAACGAAGATGATCAATTAGAGACAAAAAAAAGTGGAGTTACTTTCTCAAATTCAGATGACATCCCTAGATTTTTAAAGATTGGCGAAAATGCCGTTAAACTAAACCAAGATTTTTTAAATATTTCGAACATATTCACACCTAACAAAAAAACAAAGGTTTCATTATATTCCATAGTTAATGCTTCTAGTTTAAGAGAAAAAATAGTGACACAACAAAATTTTACAGACTCTGACCTAGCATTTAACGAAAATATAATTACCACTGAAAAAAATAATTATGGAATAATAACTCTCAAAGGTATTAATAAACCTAACGAAAACACCATTTTCAATTTTACAAATTCAGTAGTTATTGATAACATCAAAAATGAGAATTTAATTGACAATAGTAC
>NZ_MTCA01000332.1:0-1993 GCF_002150205.1 Flavobacterium sp. FPG59
GTTCAATAATAATAAAACCATTTGATGAATGGCCTTTTTTTATTAGTATTGATGGTAATTTCCAAGAACATAATAATATTGAAGATTTACGTTTCAAAAACAGGTTAAGCAAATATTTTATCAATCTTGAGCAATTGGTAAAAATTCCTGTAAATGATTTAAAAAATGGCTTTCAATTGCAGAATGGTGATGAAAATACAATAGCGGCATCCTATTTTCCAGAATGGTTTTATTGCAGTAGCTGTAATAAATTTGATAAAATTTCAAATTGGAAATATAATTGGTTAAATAATGTTGAAATTAATCACAGAGATAATTTTTTTCCTCCTAAATGTTATAAATGTTACGCTAGAAACCGCAACAGTAAAAGAAAATTCTTTGATTTAGAACAAGTGCGTTTCATTTTAACTGCGCCTAATGGCGAAATTACTGATATACCTTGGGATAAATGGTCAATGTTAAAAAGACAAAAAAGAGATAATTCAAATATTGAAAATAAAGAAGTTGATACTAATGATGAGACTATTTCTTTATCAAATGTTGATGTGCCAAGTGATTTAGTATTAGAGTATCGTACTTCAGATAAATTAGATGATTTAAGTGGTATTAATATTATTGCAAAAAATAAAGAAGGTGAAACATTAAATTTCACAACGTTATCAGGCTTATTTAATTTAAGGATTAAAAATCAAGAATTAATCCCAAACACTGAAATAAAAGACATCCTTTTTAAACCAGTTATACGCTCTAGTAATAGTGTCTATTACCCTAATATTTTATCCAGTATTTACATTCCTGCAATAGACGAGTTGAATAAGTCAAAAATCAAAATGATTAAAGATTTATTTGAAAAAGGACTTACTTCTGATTTAATTTCAAGCGTATTATTAGCAACGAATTCATTCTCAATTCAAACAAATACTATACAAAGATTAATTGATAATGATTTTATTGAAAGAGATGCAGAAATAACAAAAAGTGAAAATGAATATCGTTTTGATGAGTTTAAATACATTACTGAAAAAGGTAATGATGAAATAAAAGACTTATTGATATTTGATAAAGTAGATTCAAATTATTTTCAGAATGACTTAATAAAATCCATTTTAAGAATGGATAAAATAAAATTTACATCAGTTCAAACGTCTTTTACAAGGCAAGAACCTATATCAATAGATACTGCATTAAAAGAAGAAGATATTGAGAGTGACAAAGTTGAAGCAATACGAAAAAAATATACTTCCAAGAAAGGCTTAGCTACAAAATATCTTCCTGCTATAGAAAGTTTTGGAGAAGGCATCTTTTTTGAATTTGATAATAATGCTTTGGATAAATGGATAAATTCAGATGATTTGATTAGTAAAAGAGTTGAACCAATTTTAAACAATTATAATAATTTTGATTCTGCATTTAATAAAGACATTGAAGTTAATCCTAAACTAATTCTTATTCATACATTTTCACATTTAATAATCAAAGAGTTAGAGTATTTATGTGGTTATCCTTCAACGTCAATTCAAGAGCGATTATATGTTAGTGATAACCCCAATATGAACGGAGTATTAATTTATACAATAGCTGGTTCAGAAGGTAGTTATGGTGGATTAACTTCATTATGTGATGACAACAAAATTGGTAAATTAATTCAATCAGCTATAACGAGAGCAAAAGATTGTGCTACAGATCCAATATGTTATCACACAACCGGTCAAGGTGTCGGGAATCTGAACTTATCAGCTTGTTTTAGTTGTTCACTATTACCTGAAACATCTTGTGAATTATTCAATAGCTTTTTAGATAGAAGACTTTTAATTGATGATGAATATGGTTATTTTAAAAAAATTAGTTAGCGATAAAAACAAGAATTATTAAAATCTATACTATTTCAGACTCCACTCGTACTAAATATGATTCTTTTGAAATTGGCTCATCTAAAAGAGTATTTACATCTTATAAAAACACAAAATATAAACCAATCAATAAAGTAAGATAT
>NZ_MTCA01000395.1:0-1107 GCF_002150205.1 Flavobacterium sp. FPG59
TTTCCTTAGATGAATTAAATAAAAATTGGTCTGAAATAGACCTTTCCGCAGATGAAGAAACTCAAATAGCAAGTGTAGATATAATTGCAAAAGATTTCAATGTTGATTTTGAAAGTTTAGCTAATAATGTTGATATAGAAAAAAGTATTGAAAAAGATTTTGCAAATGCCTCTTCAATTGCATTTTCAATACAGACACTTGACTTTCATGGTTTATTTTTAGGTGACGCTCATTCTACAATAGTAGCTGAGGGACTTTCAGATAAATATCCAAATCAAAATCCAATTGTTTTTGATTATGTCAAACTATCCCATCATGGTAGTAAATTCAATATTTCAAATAAGTTTCTCGACAGTATAGAATGTTATAATTATATAGTTTCTACTAATGGAGGAAAAGGAAGAGCAAAACATCCAGATAGAGAAACTATTGCTAAGATTGTGTCTCATAAGAATATGCAAAAATCTAAAGTTCAATTTTATTTTAATTACCCTCTTTATGACATAGAGAGTAGAACTGGTAAATTATTTAAAGATGAAGAACTATTACTTTTTGATTGTCACCATAAAAATGAATTTACGGTATGAGTGTAGAATTGTTAAAAGAAATTGTAGTTAAGGTTTCTGCATCTGATGGGATTAATTCTATTTCGGGAAGTGGTGTAATAACAAAAAATAGGGATGGAGATTATTTTATTATTACTGCGGAACATTGTATAAATGGAAAAATTGATACAAGGCTAAAAGATATTGTTCGAGAAAACATTACAGTTCAATATAAGTTCAATAATGGAGATACTTTCAAAAATATAATTGTTTCAGATATATTATTTTGCGATGAGCAACAGGATATAGCTATACTTTCAATAGCACCCTTAAACGGGCAAAGCGATAATGTAATATATTCAAAACTAAATAACGAGTCTGATTGTAATGGAATAAATTTTAGAGGATTTCCTAAATGGTTAATTAAAAAAGATGAAGCAAAAACTTTCGATTGTAAAATAGATGAAGTTGATAGTGTAACTTTTATTATTAAGTCTGATGAAATTAAAGATTTATCTTTAGAAAAATCAATCAGTGAAACATCTAGTGGTTTATCTGGTAG
>NZ_MTCA01000362.1:0-1475 GCF_002150205.1 Flavobacterium sp. FPG59
AGTAATAATTGTAAAAATTTAATTCTTTTCTGATTATAATCTTCCGGAGTATCATACTTCCTAATAAACTGATTTGTAATCTGAATAGTCATTTGAGAAGATGGTGAATTTGTCAACTCAATAATTTCTCTGTTTATTTCATTCATTAATAAATATGAAACTGAATATTTATGTTTAAATTCAAAACCAAGTTCTTTTTCTAATAAATAAAACAGAATTAGCGTGCTAAAGTCTAGTGCGTAAGTGATTTTTTCATTATCAAGAAGAATTTGTTTGGTCAAACCTGATGGGATTGTCGTAAAGCTATTCCCTACGAAACTCGTGAGATGTAAATATGTGTCAATATAATTTTCACGAAAAACAATTCTTGAGACTTCTGAAAAACCGATGCGATAATTAAAATAATCATCTAACGCTTTTTCTTTAATTTCTTTTTCTTTAGTTCCAATATCTCCAAAATGTGATTTTAAAAAGATTTCAAAATCTTTTAAATCTGTTGGCATTTGAAGCGATTCAAATCCTAGTTCATTTACGGGATTACTAGCTTCTTCTTGAATCATTCTTAATAAATACAATGCATCATTAATAATCTCCACTATTTGAATTGAAATTATTTTTCCCGACATACTAGTTACTGAAGTGAATGATTCTCCAACTTTTCGTCCAATAAACTCTTTTTGCAAGCCAATTTCACGCTCAATTTTCAAATAAACTTTCTTATCAGAAACTAAATAAATAACCCAGGATCCTATTTCTACTTCATCAAATCCTATAAAAAAATCCTGCTGTTTTAAAAATACTGAACTAGCAAAATAATTTTTACGTGCTATGATATTATTCGGATTTGAGGCAAGTTGATACAAAATATCAAATCCCATTTTTATATTTACGTTATTACGCATAAGAACTGTGGCTAAAGTCACGCCAAATCGTTCATCTTCTATTTTCCAATGAATTTTATCTGACACTTCCTTAATTCTTTCTTTATTTTTGGTTCTTTCAAGAACGTTCAAATAAAGAAGAATATACTGTTCATTATCAGGAAACTTACGGTATAAATATTCATCAATTTCCTCAAGATTTTTTAAATCATTAATTTCATTATAGAGATTATGTTCATTTTCGAGCAATCTTATGTCTGGGTATTTAGAATTCAATCGCCAAAATTTCAGCAAATCCAATACTTCGGTATATCTACCTTTCTCTTGACAGTTTTTATCAGAAAGTTGTTCGTGTAGAAGTATTATAAAAAAACGAAGTGATTCACTAACTATTGATTTATTAACATATCCCTCTAAATACTGAATTGCTTCATGCCGTCTACCGATTGAATTTAAATTTTCAGCTATTAAATTCTTCCAATTAATATCAAAATCATTGTAATTCATCAAGACTTCAAGTCTTTCAGAAATTATGTTATTATTTTCTTTTAAATACCTTACTCTAATCGTTATCTCAAATAAATCCTTTAACTC
>NZ_MTCA01000285.1:0-3325 GCF_002150205.1 Flavobacterium sp. FPG59
TCATAAAATTTATTCAAAGTTTCCCAAGTTTTTTCTGATGGATTTTTAAAAGAATAAAATTGTAAAGAGTGTATGTTTTTCTCTTGAATTAGTATTTCAATATCTGATTCAAGCAAGTCTTTATAGATATTGATATTACCGCTAAAATTCCCCCACTTATCTTCTTTTTTTAAACTTGGTAAATTCATAGTTTGTTGTTAAAATGTCATATAGCGTTCTGGAACTACAGCGGGTTTGGGATTCAATTACGCACTCTATTCACGTTGCCAAATTTTCAATATACAAAACCAACTTTCCATTAAGTCAATTGCCCAAATCCGTTAGAGTGGGTATTGGGCGTTTGCTTTTTCTCGTTCAATTAATTTCTACTTATAATATTCATCTTGCATTTTTCTAAACTCTTTTTTTGAAAATTTAAATTTCGAATTTGAATATGGACTTAATTGATTAAGCATAAAAATTTTAACTGGCTCACTTATAAGAACGTCGTAATAATGTCCTTTAACCAAATTGTAGTCATTTAAGTGTCTATTAAATATTTTTCTTATATTTACATAATCTCTTTCGACTAAAGTTTTAAAAGCAATACAGCGCAACAAAGGAACTTCACATTCTGTAATTTGCACTAATTCGATATCAGTTAAATTGTTGCGGAAAATTTCATATTCTTTGTTTTGTTTTCCACTTCTATTAATTTCAAGATTGGTAAGTCTAAAATCCCAAATTATATTCTTTACTCGTTCATTTTTTATTATTTCTTTTAAAAGTATAGTTGGTTGAAAATGTTTTTCTTTTTCATCTTTTTTCGCGCAATTAAAAACCAATAAAACCATTAATGTCAGTATAATTCTTTTCATTAGAATAATTTATGTTAAAATCAAAAAGTATCTTTCTCGATTCTGCGGCAAAGTGAGGCCTAACGTTTTTAATATTGACTAAGTTTTTGATTTATGAATACTTAATTTCAACTAAACACTAATGTTTATTAGAATTCCTAATGTTCAATTTAGCACTAAACCTGCTATTTTGCCATGGCTGTTAGCGGTTCGGGCTTTTTTCTTTCGGGAGCAATATTGATCTATTATTTAATTCTATACATATAAAGTAACCGAAAATTACTCCGATTATTGACGCAACAATATCACTAAAATCAAAAGTTCTGTATGTTAAAACGTTTCCTTGTACAAGTTCGTAACCAATTAGACCTACTAAGGCAAAAAAAGCATTTTTTATGAATTTATTTTTGTTATAGAAATTTTGAGTGAAATAAAAAAACATAATTAGTAGTCCCGCAAAAAAGTTTGGTGATGTGTCTGATATTCCAAAATCTTGTATATGGTTCTCTGTTATATATTGTCTATAAATAGATTTAAATAAGATTGCAATTATTGTCAATGCAATAATAATTAGCCAAACATATTTACTCTCTTTTAAACTTATAAATTTCATTTTTATGCTTTTTAAATAGTTACTTTATTTTGTTAACGACTGTCTTTTAGGTCTATAAATATATTGAAATCCAACACCTTGCTAGTAGGCGATGGTCGGGGTAAATAAAGAAATTATTTTCGGTTTTTCACTGACTTTGCAAATACAAAACCAACTTTAAATTAAGCCCAAAACCTGCCATTTTTGTAAACTGCTTTTGTGCGATGCTCTTATTTTTTGTAAATGTATTTTAATCCATCCAACAAAGTTTGTAATCCTACTTCTGCATGACTTTGGTTTTTATAAAGCATATATTCTAATTTATTTTTGTCAGTTTTATTTCTACTAATAGTTTCGTTTATATACTCAGTATTTTGTAAATAACCGTTCATATCATTCTCTGCTACAGATAAATATAGTTTAGAAAATGAATATTTTTTTATTTTCTCAATTTCTTTTATAATATAAAATTCATCAAATAAAGAACTAGCACTTGCAATAATGTAATTATCAAAAACATTTGGTTTTAAAGTGAAAAAACTTAAAGCACCCAAACCACCTAAAGAATGACCAAATATTGTTTTTGAATTAAATTTAATATTCAACTTTTTTTCAACAAATAGAATAAGTTCTTCTTGAACAAATAAAGAATACTCATTAAACTTTCCCGTTCTTTTATATAAATCTTCACTATCTGAATAATTACTTTCTTTCTTTGCATTTGTTGGAGTGTAATATGTCCATCTACTTTCCATTGTACTTGGCAAAGAAACAATGATCAATTTAGGTGTTAATTTTCCAAATTCGTAAAGATTTGCCATATCACTTGCAAATCCAAAATATTCACTACCGTCTAACAATAAAACCATAGATAATGAATCTTTGTTTTTTTCGATTTCACGTGGCAGTCTTAATTGAACATTTACCGAATCTTTTAAAAATTCTGAAAATATTTTAAATTCGCTTCTTTCAGAATTAATCTGAGAATATGCAGAATTTGAAATTATTAATACAATTAAAAGCAATATTTTATTCATTTTTTATGTAGTATTTTGGTTTAGAGTTTTGCACAACTAGTATATAGGCCTAACAAAATCAAACACATCACACCCAAACCGGGTTGACTTGCCTGACTAACGTTATCATTTTGCTTTTGCTAATCTATATTTAAAACATTACAAATAAAAATATTTTTAAGTATATAATCTTACATGGTTTGTGCCCTTGTTCCTTTTGCAAAAATCTCCTCAAGCTTTTTCATTTTCGTAATAACTCTGCTGAAGTGGATTATTAACTGTGCCCATTCCAATTAGAAACTCTAAATTATTATTCATTAATATAATTTTCTAATCTTCTTACTTTGTGCGCATACTTTGTGTGTACAAAATGCAAATCCGAGTGATTGGATTTTATTCAACAAATCTTGCAAATCCATTTTTAATAGGATATAGTTGTTTATATTCTTTATTAATGATGCTTTCACCTTTTTCATTGATAAAAGTAAATTTTTCGTTATTTCCTAGTTTTACCAGCGCAATATTATTTATGAAAGGGAATGCTTCTTTATAAACATTTGAAATAAAAAAAATTCCTTTTTTGTCAATGTATCCGAATTTTCCATCTTTTTTTGCAACTGCAATTCCGTTACTAAAATCGCCATGCCAGCAAAATTCTAAATCAGGTTGAATAACTATTTGATTTGAGGAATTAATATAGCCAATTTTCTTACTATTTGTATCTTTACTAAAAAATGCTAAATCTTCATGAAAAGGATTCAAATGTTTATATTCAAAAGGAATGATTGTTAGATTATTTAGATCAATTGCTCCCCAAAAACCATCTTTTTCTGCAATTATTTTATTTTCTGAAATATTCTTAACTTGATCGTAGATTAAAG
>NZ_MTCA01000376.1:0-1353 GCF_002150205.1 Flavobacterium sp. FPG59
GGATTGGATTATTAAAATACAATAATAATCTGCTTGGAGAAGAAGATGTTTCCTTAATGGCTCATTTTTTATTCATGCCAGGAGATAAGGGAATAAAGTCATTACTTAAATTAGAAAGTGAGGTTTTAAGTTTTTTTGTTCGGGAACGAAATAATCATGAAAAAATAAAATCAGGAATATTTTTAAATACAATTTTTCCTTTTAGTGAAAATCTATTATCAGTTAATATTCAAGGTAAAGCATTTAAGGTAGATGAGCAAGATTATTTTATTGCAGAAAGAATTATAGATCATCAGTATAATCCAAATTTATTTTTAGTAGATAAAATTAGAATTGAGGAACTTTTTCCGAAAACATCAACTGACCAAAAAGCAGATTTGGATAAAACGAAGGTTAGTCTTCCTGCGCAACCTTCAATTAAAGGTAATCGAATAAATTTAACTTCTGAGAGTCTGGGAAATAGTAAAGCTAACATTATTGATACTCATATTAATTCTGGACGTGTATCAGGTTTTCAATTTCCAGTAGAAAAAATTATAAGAGATAAACAAGATAAGGCTTATGATGTATCATTAATTCCTACTGAGAAGCAATTAAATGAGGGAACTTCTATAAATCAAGGCTCAGATTTAGGTTCCGATTCAGTGAGAAATAATTTTTTGGATACTCTTCCTCCTACCAGTATAAGTAGATTTGAATTAATGAGATTAACGGTAAAAAAATTAGAAGAAAAGTATCGCGTAAAATGTCAATTTAAATGTCTCAGTAGTTCTATTTTAAGTAATAATACTTATAAAATTTCTAATCATTCTGTAATGGTTATATCCTTATATTATCAAAATAAATATTTTTATTTAGTAGAATTTAATAGAGGGTTCACGGGATTCATACACGACAATTCTTTGGAAAGAATAGATCCATTCAAATTGGAGCTTTTTTTAAAATCCTCTGTTAAAAAAATAGATGAGCTTAAGAAAAATCAATATGTATGGACTAAAATCAGAATGTTTTCTGATGATGCTAAAAAAAAATTAGGTATAGTTATAGTTGATCCTTTAAAACACAGTCTGAAAAATTATAATAACACATCGGAGGCTGCATATGGTATGGCGAATAAAATTTTTAATGAAAGAATTTTAAAGATTGTTGCTTAACGTAAATTTAAAATTTCTTTTTCAAACCAATAGGGAGTATCTTTAATATCTCTGGTAAAGTCTGTACGTCTAACATTTGAGTTTTTAAAAATATTTTGGAATTGACATGGCCAGTTCTCTAAAATAGAGTAAGATATTAATAAAGCTTCTTTCCTTTCTTCTAGACTGAAATTGATTTTATTATGAGTAGTTATTGAAT
>NZ_MTCA01000352.1:0-1701 GCF_002150205.1 Flavobacterium sp. FPG59
ATCTATAAAAACAGTTCTGAATACAATGTGAAATCAGCTGGAACTGAAGATTCTGCCAGAATAAAAATTAATTCTAAATTAATAATTTGGGCAGAAATTATTTTTGTAATGGAGAAAAAGCATAAAGAAAAAATCCTTAAAAGATTCTCAACTGAAACAAGCAATAAGAAAATCATAATTTTGGATATTCCTGATATTTATAAATACATGGATAAAGAATTAATAGAAGAAATCAGAACATCAATTTCAGAATATCTATAATTTACCCCTCCGCGAGCGTCCCGCTCATGATGGGTGAATAGATTAATAGGATTTTAGTTTGTGCCAGTCATCAAATTTTGTGATTTAACAGCCTTCATAAGCGAGACAATAGCGACAGATGAGAAAACATTGGCAACAACTTTAGAGAAAACAGAAAATAATTTTATAAATAAAAAATGAAGGTTAAAAAAATAATACTGCTTATAACCATTAATATAAGTTTCAGTTTGTACGCTCAATTTACAACAAAAGAAGAAACAAAAATTGAAATTTTAAAATCGAAATTAGTTGATAACGTAAGTGTTTTTGGAATAAGACAACTAAAAGTAACTAGTGATGATTTAAGAAAAGTCATGATTAAAACCAAAATTGAATCAAAAATAGACAACAAGACAAAGTTAAGTGCATTTTCGCTTTTAGACACTAAAAATAAAATTCGGTATAGACTTGCGGACTATAAAGGATATGCTGGAATAATTGGATATCCAGAATTAATTCCATTTAGAAAAGATAAAATCTATAAAGAAAATGGTGAAGAAATTAATAGCTATTTGTTACCTCCTTATGATACTTTTGAAAAAGATTATTTCAACCTCTTCGATATAGAAGGTTATAAAAACTTTGAAATGAAAATAAATTTTGGAACAACAGAAAAACCAAAATTGAGCACATTATATTTTGGAGAAACTACCTATAAAAAATTTACAGCAGAATTGTTTTTTGCAATTTTAGTAGTTAACAAAGATTCGGATTATGAATTATACTATAAAGATGAAAAAGTAAGCGACATACAATTTGAATAAAGCTATTCTGCATTAAGCTCCTACAACGAATTTGGGCAATTGACAGAATTGAAAGTTGGTTTTGTATTTGGAGGTTTAGTAACAACCAAAAAACAAACCTTAAATTAGCGCTAAACCCTTGATAGTAAATAAAATTAACATACATATCACTCGAAAAAACGAAAAATATAATTAACCAAAAAAATGAAATTATGACACCGAAACAACTTGTAAAAATTAGCAACGCAATTGGAATCACAGCAATACTTCTATTAGTTTATTGGGTTTTTACATTTATTATAATTCAAGTTTTTGGATTAAAAGTTTTTAGAGAAAATATGACAGAAACGTTTTATTTGAGCGTTTTGGGTATTCTTGCTTTAATGGTTGGGTCACTAATTATAAATGTAATGTTTAATCTAACAAGAATTGCAGAAACCAAAAATAATGATGCCACTAATGCAAAATCGAATAAAAAAACATATTTAATTCTTTTTATAATTTTTCCAATAATTGGAATGATATTATTTGGTGGCGATTATTTAACATCCAACAAAAAAGAAAAAATGCTGATCAAATCAGCAAAATCAATTTTAGAGAAAAACGAAAAGAATAGTTCAAAATTAGTCAACTATGAATTTTCAGAAGAATATATAAA
>NZ_MTCA01000042.1:0-21505 GCF_002150205.1 Flavobacterium sp. FPG59
ATCTATAACTTTACAAAATCAAGAAACTAACCCGTTATGCGAATTTTAAAATATATTTTCCTTCTACTTTTACTAAGCCTTGTGGCTTTGACTATATTTATTGCCACTCAAAAAGGAGATTTCACTGTAGAAAGAAGTCATATTATCAAAGCGCCTAAGAATACTGTATACCAATTTGTTAATGATTTAAGAAACTGGGAAGATTTTGCAACTTGGATATCTAAAGATGCAGCTTCAAACCTTTCTTTTTCAGAAAAATCAATAGGAAACGGAGCTACAATGACTTGGGATAACTCAACAAGTTCAGGATCAATTGCAACACTTTCAACACAAGAAAACGATAGTATTTCACAAAAAATGGATTTTGATGGCAGTGAATCATCAGTAGTACTCCGTTTTAAAGACACTTTAAATGGAACTAAAGTGACTTGGAAATCTCAAGGAAAAATGAGCTTTACCATGAAAGTAATGGCTGCAATGCAAGGCGGAATAGATAAAATAATGGGTCGCGTTTACGAAAAAAGTTTAGAGAAACTCGAAAAAACATTGGTTTTTGAAACCAATACTTTCAATATAAAAGTCATTGGTCTAAGCACAAAATCAGGAACAAATTACTTAAAACAAACCTTTACAAGCAAGCTTACTAGCGTTTCTAAAAATGCTAATATCGTATTTAATAAATTAACTGCTTTTTGTACCAATAATGGCGTAGAAACAAATGGAAAACCATTTTTATTGTTTCACAATTACAATGCAACAACAGGATTAGCACAAATTTCTTTTTGTATTCCTACTAAAAACCGAATTTTGACCAGTTCAGGTAGTGATATTTTATCAGGTACATTAGAGCCATTTGAAGCCATAAAAACAACTTTAACAGGCGATTATACTCACATAGGCAAGGCTATACAACAGTCCAACGCCTACATAGCTAAAAATAAAGTAGTTGTAAGTCCTAATTTTAGCCATTTAGAAGTTTTTAAAATTAATAAAATCGACATTAAAAATCCATCAAAATGGGAAACAGAGGTTTATGTGCCGCTTCCGCCAAAAGTGATTCCAGTAACTACTCCTGTAAAACCTGCTACAATTGCGCCTGCAACTACTAGCAACCCACCCGCTCCAACAGAAATCAAAGAAGAAGATTCTGAATTTTAAAAAAAAATACCTTCTGGTATTAAACCTTTTTATTCAAAAATCATCTTAAACTAAAAAAACATTGTGCAGGAAGAACAGGAATTTATAAACCAATTATTAAACCCCAAAACGCAGAATCAAGCGTTTCAGAGGTTGTTATTGGAATATCAAAAACCTTTATACAACCACATTCGTACCATTGTTTTAAATCATGATGATACAGATGATGTTTTGCAAAATTGTTTCATTAAAATTTTTCAACATCTTAAAGGTTTTAAAGGAGACAGCAAACTTTTTTCTTGGATGTACCGTATTGCCACAAATGAGGCCTTGACTTTTTTAAAACAAAAAGCCCGTGCTAATAATATCTCATCTGAAGCTTTACAAAATAAAACACTTGATAATCTAGAAGCCGATGTTTTTTTTGACGGAAATGAAATGCAATTAAAACTGCAACGCGCAATAGCCACTTTACCTGAAAAACAGCAACTAGTTTTTAAAATGAAATACTTTCAAGAACTTAAATATGAAGAAATATCAGAAATTTTAGGCACTACAGTAGGCGGGTTAAAAGCCTCCTATCACCTAGCCGTAAAAAAAATTGAATCTTTTGTTTCTTCCACTTAAACCTTTTAGTAATAACATTGTCTAAACACTATTATGAAGACATTTAAATTAGATAACGAACCAAAAATAGAACCTGGATTTAAAGTTCCAGACCATTATTTTGACACTTTTTCTGCAAAGATGATGCAGCAATTAGAGCAAAATGAGCCGCCCGTTATTTCTATTTTTCAACGAAAGAAAACTTTAATATTCTCTGCTGTAGCTGCCGTATTAGTTTTAGCACTGATGGTTCCTTTAGTGGTACAACAACAAAACAATAAAGAAAATGAGCTAGAGACAGCTGCATTAGAAAATTATATTACTTATCAAACAAATGTAAATCAATACGATTTAATTAATGGTTTGAATTATGAAGAAATTGAAAATATGAAAACTCCAATTGCCCTAGAAGATGAGGCAATTGAAGAACATTTTTCAACAAATACCAACCTAGAAAATTTAATTTTAGAATAATAGATTTAAAAAAAATACAATGAATAATTCAAAAATAATACTCCTTGCTTTATTATTTGTTTCTTTTAATTTTTACGCTCAAGGCGAAAGCATGAAAGAAAAAAGAGAGCAAATAAAAGTTTTGAAAGCTGCTTTTTTTACCACAGAAATAGGATTTACAACCACCGAAGCCGAAAAGTTTTGGCCTGTTTACAATATTTATGATGATAAACAATTTGAGTTAAGACATCAAAAAATGAAATCCTATGTAAAACGAATGAGCGATGGCTCTCTTGATAAAATTAACGAGAAAGAAGCTAAACTTTTTTTAGCTCAAATTGAGGGCACAGAAGAAGAATTATTCTTAGTTCGCAAACGCTTTTTACAAAATTTGAGAACGTTTTTACCTGCTGTAAAGATTGTAAAATTAAAAAAGGCTGAAGAAGATTTCAATAAAAAATTACTCCAACAATACCGTAATAACGGACAAAAAAATTAATTTCCTTTTTTATTAATTCAAGAACTACCCTCAGAGTCTAGCATACTGAGGGTATTTTTTCTTTTAATTAAATCGCAACCGAATCATTTTGTTTTGACCAGCAGCAATAGCCGTAGTTTCATTAATAAAGCGAATGGTATTCAGTTTTGAATCTGTTGCTAATTGCTTCCAGGAAACGCCACCATCCCCAGAATAAAATACTCCAGAGTAACCCACCGTAACAATACCTTTCCCTTTACTATTAGGCACGTATTGCGCACAAGATGCATAACCAAAAGCCGTATTCTCAGCTACTAGGTTCCAAGTTTTTCCTCCATCTACAGTTATGGCTTTATTAGAATGATTTTGATTTCTATTTTCATAATCTCCACCAGATATAAACCCTATTTTTTTATCATAAAAATCAGCCGTAAATATTCCTGTCATGCTTTTACCTTGTACAATAGGCGTCTCATAAACTGTCCAAAACTTTCCTTTATTTGGCGAATAAAAAACTCTTGACTTAACTCCCCCAGAAACAATCCAAGTAGAAGAACCTTTTACTATAATATTAGTGTTGCTTGCTGCAAAAGCAGCCTCTCCAGCACTTGTTGTAGGCATGAGCATGTCAGGAACTTTTTTCCATGAAGCTCCGCCATCACGAGTAATGATAACATTTAAACCAGTAGAAACAGGGTCTCCCATGGCTATACCTTCTCTATTATTCCAAAATTGCATACTATCAAAAAAAACCTTTTCATGATTTTCTTGATAGACCAATTTAGCAGTTAAATCTTTTTTTGAAATTTGATATAACAAAGCAGGATTCGATACACTTAAAACATAAACATATTCTCTAGTTTGTGCATTACTTCTAAACTCTAGTTGCAACGTATCCTTGATAATCTTGCGTTCGGTTTTTTTATTGGTTACCAAATCAAAGTAGCCATACCGATTTTTATCAGCCACATACCAAATTTTAGTTCCATCAATCACTAAAGATCTAATGCTAATTTTATCTTCAAATAAGGTATCAATACTTACATTCTTAAAAACAAAGCTTTCTAACCCCATTTTATTAGTATTAACTTGACTTTTACAAGAAACGATAAAAAGCACCCCTAAAATAAAGGAAAAACGACAATTCATACACAAATAATTTTAGGCTAATATACAATTATAAATCAACAGTTATTCACTAAAAAATACTGGCATAGTAATTGGATACAACTTTAGTGTGAAACTAAATCGAAATAATATGAAAACTAAACTACTACTATTCAGCGTAATAACTACACTATTAGTCACCACTACGCAGGCACAAGATAGAACCTCTGTGAACGCTATGAATTCAGAAATAAGTGATAATCTAGATTTAAGAGCAATTGCTTCTATTTTTGGTGATTCCAGAGATCTTGATGATTTTGAAAGAAGATTAAACGATCCGAAAGCGCAAATATCTAATCTAGATTTAAACAACGACAATCAGGTTGATTATTTAAGAGTTGTAGAATCGGTAGAGAGCAACACACACCTAATTGTTGTTCAAGCTGTACTGGACAGAGACGTATATCAAGACGTAGCTACAATTGATGTAGAAAGAGACCGAAATAATAATGTTCAAGTACAAGTTATTGGTGATGTGTTTATGTATGGCGATAATTATATTTATGAGCCTGTTTACTATACTACTCCTGTGATTTATGCCTCTTTTTGGAGACCTTCATACCGTGCGTATACCTCTAGATGGAACTGGGGATACTACCCATCGTACTACTATACTTGGAATCCTTTCCCTGTGTTTAGATATAGAAATAATATCTCTATCTGTTTAAATAGTTACAACAGTTACAACTATGTAAACTTAAGACGAAGTAATAGAGCAGTTGTCCTTTACAATTCAAGACGCAGCAACGGTTATGAAAGATTATATCCTGATTATGCTTTTTCAAGACGTAATGTTGCAGTATCAAACCGATATGAACTAGAACAAAGAAGAACAAGCTCTAGAGTTGAAACCAGTGCTGGAAGACGCACTTCAGATAGCAATAACCGATCTGCTACAGATAACACAAGAGGAAGTCGTACAGCGCAAACCTCTAATTCTGGCAGATATGAATCCCAAGGCAGAACTCGTTCAGAAAATGCTACTAACTCAAATAGAATAGCTACAAGAACTGAAAATAACAGATACAGTACAAGAACTAGTGGAGAAACAACCACTGCTAACGGACGATCTGATAGAAGCTACTCGCAAAATAGAGGTACAACAACTACCGAAAGAGAATCGCAAAGAAGTGAATCCCCTCGTGCAAATAGCTCAGGCAGATCAAATTCTGAAAACAGTTTACCTTCAAGAAGAGAAAGCACACCTAGAGATTATTCGCAAAACAGATCAAGTTCAGCACCACAAACTGCGCCACAAAGACAAGAATCAAGTTCTAGAGGCAATTCTGGTAGAGGTTCTGAAACAAGAAGCAATAGCAATCAAAGAGGAAGTTCTGAAAGATCAGAAAACAGAAGATCCTAATTAAAATAAAAATAAAAGAAAAACACGACATAAATAGTCGTGTTTTTTTTATACAAAAAGCTTCTAATATATTTTAAAAGTGTAAATTTGAAACGTTTTTAAAAAAAATTTCATGAACGCTTCACACAAAGACCTCCATACTAAATGGACATTAGGCGGATTATTAATTTCATTAGGAATCATTTACGGAGATATAGGTACCTCGCCTTTGTATGTGATGAAAGCCATCCTTGGCACTCATTTAATAGTGTCAGATATCGTTTTAGGAGGTATCTCCTGTGTTTTTTGGACACTTACACTACAAACAACCATTAAATATGTGATTATCACACTTAGTGCAGACAATCATGGCGAAGGAGGAATATTTGCATTGTACGCACTAGTCAAGAAAACTAAAATTCAATGGCTAATTGTACCCGCAATTATTGGAGGAAGCGCTTTATTAGCTGATGGTATCATTACGCCTCCTATATCGGTTTCTTCAGCTGTTGAGGGAATAAGGACATACTACCCTGAAATTAATACCATTCCAATTGTAATAACAATACTTTTCATATTGTTTATGATCCAACAATTTGGGACAAAACTTGTGGGTAAATTCTTTGCTCCCATGATGCTTATTTGGTTTGCAATGCTTGCTATCCTAGGTATATCACAAATTACTCAAAATACCGAAGTTTTAAAAGCTGTAAACCCATACTATGCTTACCACTTATTATCTATCCATCCTGAAGGATTTTTTGTACTTGGTTTTGTTTTCTTGTGTACAACTGGTGCTGAGGCATTGTACTCTGACATGGGACATTGCGGGCGTAAAAATATCCGAATTAGTTGGGTATTTGTAAAACTAGCATTGGTACTAAACTATTTTGGACAAGCCGCATACCTTTTAAAACACGAAGGTGAAACATTACAAAGTATTGGTGGAAAAAATGGGAATCCGTTTTACTTAATCATGCCAGATTGGTTTCAACCTATAGGAATTGTAATTGCTACACTTGCTGCTGTTATTGCATCTCAAGCTTTGATTAGTGGTTCTTTTACCTTAATAAATGAAGCTATGAGGCTTAACTTTTGGCCAAAAGTTAAAATCAAATATCCTACAGAATTAAAGGGACAATTGTACATTCCGTCAATCAACTGGTTGTTGTTTATAGGATGTGTTGGTATTGTATTGCATTTTGAAGAGTCCAGCAACATGGAGCATGCTTACGGACTAGCAATTATACTTTGTATGATCATGACTACCATTTTATTGAATTATTACTTGATTATGAAAAGGGTTAAATTGTACTTTATAATTCCCTTAATAACCATTTATCTAGGAATTGAATTCAGTTTTTTAGCTGCTAATATTACAAAATTTGCCGAAGGTGGTTACGTAACACTTTTAATTGCAATATCGTTAATATCAGTAATGACTATTTGGTATTTGGCTAAGAAAATTAATAAAAGTTACACCAAATTGGTTAAAATTGAAGACTATAAAAAAGTACTTGTTGAATTAAGTGCCGATTTATCTATACCAAAATATGCCACTCACTTAGTATACATGACTAATGCTGGACGAGTTGATGAAATTGAGGAAAAGGTAATGTACTCTATCCTACAAAAAAGACCTAAAAGAGCTGATATATACTGGTTTGTTCATGTAAACATACTTACAGAACCATACAAAACTGAATACAAAGTTACCGAAATTGTAAAAGACGATTTATACCGTGTAGACTTTAACCTTGGTTTTAGAGAACCTACTAAAATCAATCTCATGTTTCGTGAAGTAATTCGTGACATGGTGAAAAAAGGTGAAGTAGATATTACTAGTAGATATGAATCTCTAAACAAAAACAATATCATTGGAGATTTTAAATTTGTACTATCCGAAAAATTCCTTTCAAATGATAGTGATTTAAGATGGCATGAAAAATTAATCATGAACTCATACTTTTTTATTAAAAAACTAAGTCTTTCTGAAGAACGCGCTTTTGGTTTAGACAGTAGTTCTGTTAAAATTGAAAAATTCCCAATGGTACTTCATGCACCAGAAAACATAGGGCTCACGCGAGTAAAATAAATAAAGAATCCTTTAAAAAAAGCATTGTAGCAATACAGTGCTTTTTTTATGAAAAATTTTTAAACAACATTCAGTACTAAAATTTAACATTCAAATCAATTAATAGTACCTTTGCACCTCAATTATTTAAAATGAGATTACACAGAAATTTAGTTTACACAACAATAGATGCTTTAAATGCTATTTTTAATGAAGGCGAATACGCCGATAAAGTAGTAGCAAGATCCTTAAAAAAAGACAAACGCTGGGGAAGTTCAGACAGAAAGTTTGTAGCCGAAACCATTTATGAAATTGTGCGCTGGAAACGATTATACTCTGAAATTGCAGAGGTTAAAGAACCGTACGACAGAGATAATTTATGGAGAATGTTTTCTGTATGGGCTGTTTTAAGAGGCTACCCAATCCCTGATTGGCGCCAGCTTGAAGGTACTCCTGAACGAAAAATAAAAGGTCGTTTTGATGAACTGTCAAAAGTAAGAGCTCTTAAAGAATCTATACCTGATTGGATGGATGAACTTGGCGTAAGCGAACTTGGTGAAAAAGTTTGGTCTAAAGAAATCACAGCTCAAAACCAACCTGCAAAAGTAATCCTTAGAGTAAATACCTTAAAAACAACTCGAGAAGCTTTGCGTGCTATTTTAATGGATTTAAACATTGAAACAGACGTTTTAAAAGACCAACCAGATGCACTTGTTTTAAGAGAAAGAGCTAATGTTTTCTTGACAGATGCTTTTAAACAAGGATTTTTTGAGGTTCAAGATGCAAATTCTCAACTAGTTGCAGCATTTTTAGACGTAAAACCAGGAATGAGAGTAGTTGATACGTGTGCAGGTGCAGGCGGAAAAACATTGCACATTGCCTCTTTGATGGAAAATAAAGGACAATTAATTGCAATGGATTTATATGAAAGTAAATTAAAGCAATTAAAAATTAGAGCCAAAAGAGATGGTGCTTTCAATATTGAGTACCGTATCATAGACTCTACTAAAGTTATAAAAAAATTACACGAGAGAGCTGATAGAGTCTTAATTGATGCTCCATGTAGTGGTTTAGGAGTTTTAAAAAGAAATCCTGATGCTAAATGGAAATTGAAACCGGAGTTCATTGATAACATTCGTAAAGTACAATCTGAAGTTTTAGAAAGTTATTCCAAAATTGTAAAACCAGGAGGAAAATTAGTGTATGCAACTTGCTCTATTTTACCATCTGAAAACCAAGATCAAGTAAAACGTTTTTTAACTACCGAAATTGGAAAACAATTTACTTTTGTTAAAGATCATAAAATCCTAGCGTCAGAGTCAGGGTTTGATGGCTTTTACATGGCGCTTTTAGAACGTAAAGAATAATATTAAGAGCTTACCACAAAAAAAACTCCAATTTCTAAATTAGAAATTGGAGTTTTTTTTATTAGTTTTCCTCGTCAGTCATATGTGATTTGGAGTAACCTCGCCATTTTTCAATACAATCTTGAAAATCTTGAGGCAATTCAGTATCAAAACGCATCATTTCACCAGTTGTAGGATGTATGAATCCGAGTGTTTTTGCGTGAAGTGCTTGCCTTGGTAACGCTTTAAAACAGTTGTCAATAAACTGTTTGTATTTTGTAAATGTAGTTCCTTTCAAGATCAAGTGACCTCCATAACGCTCATCATTAAATAAAGGATGCCCAATGTGTTTCATATGGGCCCGAATTTGATGTGTTCGTCCAGTCTCTAGCTGACACGATATTAAAGTAACATACCCAAAACGTTCTAAAACTTTAAAATGTGTTACAGCAGGTTTCCCTATTTCAGGATCAGCAAAAACAGCCATTTGCATACGATCTTTCAAATGTCTCGCTAAATTTCCCTCTATCGTGCCGCTATCATCAGCTACATTGCCCCAAACAAGAGCAACATACTCTCTTTCTGATGTTTTTGCTTCAAATTGTTTGGCAAGATGCGTCATGGCAGCCTCGGTCTTTGCAATGACTAACAAGCCTGATGTGTCTTTATCAATTCGGTGAACAAGTCCAGGACGTTCACTACTATTCATAGGCAAATTATCAAAATGATGGGCTAACGCATGAACTAAGGTTCCAGTATAATTCCCATGACCAGGATGCACAACCATTCCAGGTAATTTATTGATCAACAATAAAGTATCATCTTCATAAACAATATCAAGCGGAATATCCTCTGGAATAATATGATTTTCATACGGAGGATGCGAAAGCATAACTCGCACTATATCATGTGCCTTAACTTTGTAATTTGACTTAACCGTGGCATCATTTACAAAAATATTACCTTCACTGGCTGCAGTTTGAATTTTATTTCGGGTTGCATTTTGTATTAAACCCATCAAGTATTTGTCAATTCTTAAAGAGGCTTGCCCTTTTGGAACTTCAAACCTAAAATGTTCAAATAATTCGTCTTCTAAATCTATTGTATCTATATTATTGTTCATCAACTGGTATTTCTTCTATTGGTGCCGCAAGGGTATCTGCAGCGCTTTCTTCTTCTTCAAAACTCATTTTTCCATCTCCCAAGACCAAGTCAATTTTGGACGATTTAAGCACTCTATCACCTGCTTTTAAATTCCTTCCTTTATAACGCATCTCTAGCACCATATCTTTCCCTAAGTTTGGCACATAAGTAACACTCCCTTCATCAAGTCCAAGTGCTTTTAAAGTAGGAACAGCTTCGCGGTACGTTTTATTAACTAAATCAGGAATTCGTACAGATGAATATCCTGAGGTATTTATTTTTATATAAATTTTTCTACCTACTTTCACCTTAGTACCTGGTGTAGGATCTTGTTCTACTACACTAAACTGAGGAAAATCACTTCTATAATCAACACTGTCTAATAGTTCATAGTCTAGATCAAGCTCATCGAGTTTTTCTTCTACTTGCTCCTCTGTTAATTTTCTTAAATCTGGAACCGAAATTTCATTACCGTGATCTGTGGTAAATGTAAGCCAATGCATGAATAAATACACTAAAGCAACAATAATCCCAAGTGCTAAAATTACTTGAACTACAAAAACACGACTGGTAAGATACTTACGTAAACTCATAAAATAATTTTTAATTGTGGCAAAGATAAAGCTATTTCGTTTCAAAAAAAATGATAATTTTGTTTAATCGTTTTTAGGAATTATACGCGTTAATTTTTTGGAGCTTATTCCCGCTATCCGCTTGTATCTTTGCTTTTTTAAAGAAAAAAAACAAAGGATACCGCTGCTATCGGGGCTAAAACAAATCATAAGCTGTCTTACCTTTTTTAAACAAAAACACATCACTTAAAACTGAATAAAATGAAAAATATTGCCATCATCATGGGCGGGTATTCCAGCGAATATAAAATATCACTCATCAGCGGAAACGTTGTCTATCAATACCTTGACAAGACAAAATACAATGGCTTTCGCATCCATATCCTAAAAGAAAAATGGGTTTATGTTGACGCAAATGATGCTGAATTTCCAATAGATAAAAATGATTTTTCAGTAACTGTTAATGGCAACAAGATTACTTTCGACTGTGTTTTCAATGCAATTCACGGCACACCTGGCGAAGACGGATTAATGCAGGCCTACTTTGAACTATTGCACATTCCTCAAACTTCATGCGATTATTACCAAGCCGCATTAACGTTCAATAAACGCGATTTACTGTCGGTTTTAAAACCATATGGTATAAAAACCGCTACTTCTTACTATTTAAACAAAGGCGATGTCATCAATACGGATGAAATCGTTGCTAAAGTTGGTTTGCCTTGCTTTGTAAAACCTAATAAAGCAGGTTCAAGTTTCGGAATTTCAAAAGTAAAAACTGCTGCAGAATTACCTATCGCAATTGAAGTTGCATACAAAGAAGATAACGAAATCATCATCGAAAGTTTCCTTGACGGAACTGAAGTTTCTGTAGGTGTTATTAATTATAAAGGAACAGTGACCGTTTTACCGATAACCGAAATCGTTTCAGAAAATGATTTTTTTGATTATGAAGCCAAATATTTAGGAAAGTCTCAAGAAATTACACCGGCAAGAATCTCAGATGAAATGACACAAAAAGTCAGCGAGATTGCTAAACGTGCATACGAAGTACTCAAAATGAAAGGTTTCTCCAGAAGCGAATTTATTATTGTAAATGAAGAACCACACATGCTTGAAATGAATACTATTCCTGGACTTACAACGGAAAGTTTGATTCCGCAACAAGCCAAAGCAGCAGGAATAACACTTGAAGATTTATTTACAAATGCTATTGAACTAGCCATATAACAACACAATGAGAAAAGCAATTTTTCCTGGATCATTTGATCCTATCACACTAGGTCATGAAGACATCATAAAAAGAAGCTTACCCTTATTTGATGAAATAGTTATTGCCATTGGAGTCAATGCCGAAAAAAAATACATGTTCTCTCTAGAAGAAAGAAAACGATTTATTGAGGAGACTTTTAAGGATGAAACTAAAGTTTCAGTAATTACCTATGAAGGATTAACAACTGATCTTTGCAAAAAATTAAAAGCTGATTTTATCCTGCGTGGTTTACGCAATCCCGCCGATTTTGAATTCGAAAAAGCCATTGCGCACACCAATCGTAGATTATCAAAAATAGAAACGGTGTTTTTATTGACCGCAGCAAAAACGTCATATATCAGTTCCAGTATAGTTCGAGATGTAATTCGTAATGGTGGACAATATGAAATGTTAGTTCCTGATGCTGTTAGAGTGAAATAGTGATTAAAAATATAAAATTGACAAAGTGCTATTTAATAGTGTATACTCAAAAAAAAGCCCGTTTTTATTATTAAATTAGACTGTACTTAATTACCATTATGGAAGTATTTTTAATGCTATCGCCTTTCTTTTTTATTCCATACATGATGGCGCATATTTTTAATCGTGTTAATTATTCCTACAGATGGATGACCTATATTTTTAGTGGAATAGTTTGTATAGCTTACTCTGTATTGTTTGATTTGATAAGTTCTAATTTGAAAGAAGATAATTCTAAATTTTTATGTCATTTCCCTTTCATAATATTTCCAATATTTTTTTCACCTTTTCTAATACTGATTCAATTTTTTTTAAATAAAACTATTATTAAATCTGTCAAATATGAAAAGTATGATGGTAAAAACGAATAATAAAAACGAATAATAAAAACTAATAACACAACTACCAAAAATATAAATTTGGGAAACGAAGCAATAAACTATAATTTCGCCATAAAATAAAAGCCATCAAACATGAGTATAGAAAGAGAATTAAGCAAACGCAGTGGGTCAAAATGTGAACTATGCGGTTCAACTGAGAACTTAAAAGTTTATCAAGTATTACCTACCAAAAAAGGCGGATTTGACGAAAGTATTATGGCTTGTACTACGTGCATTGACCAAATTGAAAATCCAGATAAAGTAGATTTAAATCACTGGAGATGTTTGAATGATAGCATGTGGAGTGAACATACTGCTGTACAAGTTATTGCATGGAGAATGTTAAGTCGTATGCGAAATGCGGGATGGCCTCAAGAATTATTAGACCAAATGTATCTTGATGAAGAAGTTTTAGCTTGGGCCCAAGCTACAGGCGAAGGCGAGGAAGACGAAAACAAAATCATACACCGCGATAGCAATGGAGTAATACTAGAAACAGGAGACTCGGTCGTATTAATCAAAGATTTAAAAGTAAAAGGCTCTAGCATGGTTGCAAAGCAAGGAACTGCTGTACGTAACATTAGACTTGATCATGAAAATGCCGAATATATTGAAGGAAAAGTTGATGGTCAAACCATTGTTATTATCACTCAGTATGTAAAGAAAACATAGTTTATAATAATCAGCTTGCATTAACAAGTTGACAGAAAAATATATACATCAAACTAAAAATCGTTAACAGTAAACAAAATTTACTATTAACGATTTTTTTTTACTGAAAACTGCGACTGAGACTGATCCCTATTCTGCGTTACTACTCCTCCTCTTTCTTGATCACCTTTCGAGCAACTTCAATTTTATATTTTTTACCCTTCATTTTTTCATCCTTGATGGCGTGCAATAAATCTTTTACTTTGTTGAATTTTACTGCTGCAAATGAAATAAAATCTTTGACTTCAATAAGACCTAAATCTCCTTTTTCTAATTTTCCTTTCTGAGAAAAGAAGCCTACAATATCAATTTTATTCAATTTATTTTTCTTCCCACCACTGATGTATATAGTTTGAAATTCAGGCGGTTTTGGTAAACTAACAGTATTCTCCACTTTCAATTCCGTCATTGAATAATCGATATAATCTAATTTTTTCTCGCTTTCATTTACGATAATATAAGCAGTACCTGAGTTTTGCATCCTCGCTGTACGTCCGTTTCTATGGGTAAACTCATCTTCTTTTGATGGTAAATGATAGTGAATAACGTGCTTCATTTCTGGAATATCAAGTCCACGAGCAGCAAGATCAGTGGTTATTAAATACGTCATACTTCCATTTCTAAATTGTATAAGCGCTCGCTCACGCTCCTCTTGATCCATGCCGCCGTGGTAATACGTAGCATAAATACCTTTTGCATTCAAAGTATCACTTATTCTTTCTGCAGCGTCTCTATGATTACAAAATACGATTGCAGCCTGTGACTTCAAAGAACAAATTAAATTAAATAAACTCCCCATTTTATCCTTGTCTTTAGAAACAACCATTCGCATAGAAAGATTAGTCTCAACAACATGCTCAGGAATAAAATCTAAAATGGTAGGATTAAGTACACGTGTATATTTAGGTATTTCAATATCTGAAGTAGCCGAAACCAATACTCGTTTATTCAATTTGGTTAATTTCCCAATGATAAATGACATTTGCTCATGAAAACCGAGCTGTAATGATTTATCAAATTCATCTAAAATCAACGTTTGAATTTTATCTACTCTAAAAGTTCCTCTGTCAATATGGTCTGCAATTCTACCTGGCGTTCCTATCAAAACAGCTGGCGGATTGCTTAAGTTTTTGATTTCAGTATCTATGGAGTGCCCTCCGTAGCATACATTTACTTTATAATCGGTTCCCATTTTTTTCCAAACTTGTTCTATTTGGAGTCCCAATTCACGTGAGGGAACTAAAATTAAGCATTGCACCGAAAGTATTTCCGGCTGTAGCATTTCAAATATTGGTAGTAAAAAAGCGAGTGTTTTCCCTGAACCTGTAGGCGACAGTAATAAAATATTATTGTCATTCAGGATAGCATCTTGTGCTACTTCTTGCATTTCATTTAGGCTTTCTATACCTAAATTCAAAAGTATATTGTTGGAGTGGTGCTTCGTATTCATTTTATTCGTTTGTGCAAAGGTAATTTTAAATTGCGACTAATGAATTTTGTCGTTTAAAATTTCGATAATTTCATACATCTGCCCTATTATTAAATATTCCTTTTAAAGATTCTATAAAAAAAGCTAAATTTGAAGCTCTTATATTTACGTAACCATGAAATACTTACACTACTGTTTGATTTTATTTAGTATTTGTTCTTTGGCACAAAATCAAAATAAATACGATACTTTTTTTGAGAAAGGAAATGGAAATCAATCGGCATCCTACCCAGAAACTATTGCTTACTACAAATTATTAGCAAATGATTTCCCAACCATCAACATGCAAGAAATGGGGTTAACAGACAGCGGAGAGCCGCTGCATATGGTTGTTTTTAATCCTGAAAAACAATTTAATTTTGGAGAAATCCAAAAAAACAAAGCCGTAATCTTGATTAATAACGGTATTCATGCCGGTGAACCAGACGGAATTGATGCTAGTATGCAACTATTTAGAGATTTGGCTTTGGGCAAAATAAAAGCACCCAAAAATACGGTAATTGTTTGTATACCTGTTTATAATATTGGAGGAGCTTTGAATAGAAATTCGACCTCAAGAGCCAATCAAAATGGTCCCGAAATTTATGGTTTTCGTGGAAACGCAAGAAACTTTGATTTGAATCGGGACTTTATCAAATCAGACACCCGAAACACGAAAAGTTTTGTGGACATTTTCCATAAAATAAATGCCGATGTTTTTATTGACAACCATGTTAGTAATGGATCTGATTACCAGTACAAACTCACTTATATCATGACTCAACACAATAAATTAGGAACTGTTTTAGGTGATTTTTTGAATACAAAAATGATGCCTTCAATTGTAGCTGATTTACAAAAAAAGAAAATAGAAACCACTCCTTACGTAAATGCGTTTCAAGACACTCCTGACAAGGGATTTGCACAATTTTTTGAAAGTCCAAGGTATGCTACTGGATACACTTCACTATTCAATACAATAGGCTTTGTGGTGGAGACACACATGCTGAAAAAATATGCTGATCGTGTAAAAGTTACTTATGAATACATGAAATCAACGATTGATTACACCGATGAAAATTACAAAATCATCAAGGAACTAAGGTTAAAAAACGAAAACCAATATGCTCCAAAGAAAAAATACTCCTTAGAATGGGAAATTGACACCACTAAAACCGAATCATTCTTTTTTAAAGGTTTTGAAGCGAGCTATAAAAAAAGTGATGTCACCACAGGAAATCGACTTTATTACGATCAAAAAAAGCCATTTCAAAAAAACATTCCATATAACAAAGAATACAAATCTGTAAAAGAAATTGTAATTCCTCAGGCTTATATCGTCCCAAAAGGTTTTTGGCCTGTAATTGACTTATTAAAAAGCAATACCATAACTTATTCTCAACTTAAAAACGATACTATTATTGAAGTAGAAAGTTATAAAATAGCTGATTTTAAAACTAGTAGTTCAGCCTATGAAGGACATTATCTACATCGAAATACAACCGTAAACAATACAATTGAGAAAAAGGCTTTCGCCAAAGGTGATTATCTGATTCCTACGCAACAAAAAGGGATTAAATACATTCTTGAAACATTAGAACCAGAAGGTGTGGACTCATTTTTCAATTGGAATTTTTTTGATACACTACTCCAACAAAAAGAGGGCTATTCTGACTATGTTTTTGAAGATACCGCAACACAAATTTTAAAAGAAAATCCAGTATTAAAAGCTGAATTTGAGTTAAAAAAACAAAATGATGCCACCTTTTTAAAAAATCCCGAAGCGCAACTAGATTGGATATACAAACATTCGGTTTACTATGAAAAGGCACATTTGCAATATCCTGTGTGTCGAGTTTTAAAATAAAAAAAGCTCCAGTTGAATTATTTATAAAACACGAATTTCACGAATTTCCACTAATTATTTAGTGGAAATTCGTGAAATTCGTGTTTAACTTTAATACGTCAGTATAAAACTGCTCAATAACCTTTATATGTTTCCGAAATGCAGCACTATTTCACTAGCTTCTCTTCTTCTTCAAACAATAATTTGATATTTTCATAGGAGTTTTTTAATGCCTCTTTTATTTGTTCTGGATTCATCCAAGCAACTTTTTCAATTCCTTCTTCTAATTGTCCTTGAGGCGTTCCTTCAAAATCAGATTGCATTTCAAACCAGTGTGTAACTTTCAGCTTATACTTGCCATTTCTTTTAAAGACATGATACGTTTTTTGTAATTTGTGAGAAATTGACAACCCATTTACACCTGTTTCCTCTTCAACTTCACGCATTGCGGTATCCTCAATATCCTCCCCTTTTTCAATTCCGCCTTTAGGTAAATCCCATTTTCCGTTTCTAAAAATGAATAAAACCTCTCCTTTTTTATTATAGACCAGTCCGCCACCAGCTTTACAAACAGGAATTTTGGCTTTCAAAGTCTTCATAATCAAGGTCTCATCCGGATGATATAAATAGGCTTTATTAATTTTATTTTGAAAAATTTTCACTATAAGATGCTCAATATCAATACTCTCTAGAAGAAACAATTGAAAATCTGTTTCCTTTGAGATGTGATTTGTCAAAAAAAGTGGTTTGTCGTTAACAAAAACTTTATACATTTGTGGTATGATTTTTAATAAAGATACAGCCGAAAAAACAGCCGAATTTCTATTGCAAATAAATGCAATTAAATTGAATCCAAGAAATCCTTTTACATGGGCTTCTGGATGGCAATCCCCAATTTATTGTGATAACCGTTTAATCCTTTCATTTCCAGCCGTTAGAAATTACGTTCGCGATGAATTTTCCAAAAACATTGAGAAACAATTTGGAAAACCTGATGTAATTGCAGGAGTTGCCACAGGAGCAATAGGCATAGGAATGCTTGTAGCAGAGAGTATGGGTTTACCATTTGTTTACGTAAGACCTGAACCAAAAAAACATGGCAGACAAAATCAAGTAGAGGGATTTTTACAAAAAGGCCAAAATGTTGTTGTAGTTGAAGACTTAATTAGTACTGGAAACAGCAGTTTACAAGCTGTTGAAGCCTTGAAAGAAGCTGGAGCCAATGTAAAAGGAATGGCAGCTATATTTACCTATGGTTTTAACGTGGCCGAAGAAAATTTCAAAAACGCAAATGTTGATTTGTTCACCTTAAGTAACTATCAAAATCTTTTAAATTTGGCTGTAGCCAAAAGATACATTACCGAAGAAGAAGAACAAACTTTAAGAGAATGGAACGTATCTCCATCAACTTGGAATACAAATGTTTAATTAAAAATTAACTCCCCAAAATATGAACCTAGAAAGCCCAAAAGTAACAGTAGAAAAATCAGCACTTGAATTATTTAACTCATTAAGTGATGTAAAGAATTTTGAAAAATTAATGCCAGACAATATTGCTAAATTTGAAGTAATTGGCGAAGATGCTTTCATTTTTGGACTAAAAGGAATGCCTGAAATTAAATTAAAAATGAAAGAGAAAATCGCTCCTAACAAAGTTGTTCTTGGAGCTGCTAGCGACAAGCTTCCATTTACTCTAGTTGCTAATATTGAAGCCGTTAGTGATGCAAGTAGCACCGTAAAACTTGATTTTGAAGGCGATTTCAATCCTATGATGGCCATGATGATAAAAGGACCAATAGGTAAGTTCATTGAAACACTTGCTGCAAATATGAATAAACTATAATTTTTTATTCTCCTATTATAAAAAGTCTTTAAGCAATTTCTTAAAGACTTTTTTTTTAATACAGCATTTGAATTTCTTTAATATCAAATTCTTGTATGCTGTCATCCTCTAGTAAAACCTGAAGTTTTCCTATACCAGATACTCCTTGAATCAGTCCCATAAATGCCGTTCCGTTTGGTAAACTAAAAGCAGTGGGAACCCCTTTTTTAAACAAATATTGAGTGTACAATTTAGCATGAAAAGAATTAGTATCTGGCCAATTATTTGTTTTTTCTTTCATCTCACTAACAATTTCTTGGACTAGTATTGAAATATTAAATGAAGTAGCACTCACACATGCAAGTGAGGAAGCTTTGGGTAGATTTTCAAAGTTAGTTTGGTTCACATTCAACCCTAAACCTATAATTGAAAAAATAGAACCATCACTTTTTATACTATTTTCAATCAAGATGCCACCTATTTTTTTGTTATCTGACATTATGTCGTTAGGCCATTTTATACTTAGTTTAGGAATTTGATACTTTTCTAAAACAGATATTACAGCCAATGAAACAGCAATATTCAAATTAAAAATAGAATCAATATTACAAAGAACATCTTTAACCAAAACACTCATTATTAGATTCTTACTTTTTTCAGAAGTCCACACAGCTCCCATTTGACCCTTCCCTTTAGATTGACTTTCAGCGGTAACAACCGTGAAATTTTCTAAATTTTGTTTGCTCGCAAGCCCTTTCAGGAAGTCGTTTGTTGAATCTATGGCATCGAGTTTGATTAGTTTCATATGTAGTTTTTTGTGAAACAGAATTTAATATTGTGTTAAGGTTCAAAAATAATCACAAAAAATGGTAACTTTACAAACTTATATAAAAATAATTCATGGCGAAAAAGACTATAAACAATGATATCCTTCTGGCAAATATCATTAAAGGAATAGAAGAAGTAAAAGGAAATGATATTACCATCCTAGATTTAAGAGAAATTGATACTGCAGTATGTGACTATTTTGTAATCTCAAATGGAAATTCGAATACCCAAGTTAATGCAATTGTAAATTCAATTCAAAAAACAGTTTCTAAAGAATTAAAAGATAAACCATGGCATGTTGAAGGAACAGACAATGCCGAATGGGTGTTAATGGACTATGTAAATATAGTAGTTCATGTATTTCAAAAACACATTAGAGAATATTACAACATCGAAAGTTTATGGGGCGATGCTAAAATAACAACCATAGAAAACAAATACTAAAGACACATATCCGTAGTAATGGCTAAAGAAAATAATCCAAACCCGAATAAGTTTAAGGTAAGCCCATGGCTTGTTTACACTTCAGTAATTTTAATTCTTTTATTCATAAGCATCACTTTCCAAGGAAATGGGCTAAATGAGCCAGGACAACTGAAGTCTTCTGACATTGATAATATGCTAAACAAAGGGCAAATTAAAAATGTCATTATTTTTAATAATAAAGATGCTGAAATTTACCTTTCAGATGCTGCTTTGAAAGATCCTATCAATAAAAAAGTAGCTAAAGATGTTTTTGACAGACCAAGCAAAGGTCCTCACTACACCACAAAATTTGGTGATTTAAAATCTTTTCAAGAAAAATTAGATAAAGCTAAAGCTGAAAAAAAATTAGTAAACTATGATTTTAAAGAAGCGAGTAATTGGTCTGATATTTTAATCAGTTTACTTCCTATCATCATAATTATCGCAGTTTGGATTTTTATTATGCGTAAAATGTCTGGTGGCGGTGCTGGCGGTGGTGGACAAATATTCAATATCGGTAAATCAAAAGCTAAACTTTTTGATGAAAAAACGGATATCAAAACTACATTTAAAGATGTAGCAGGTCTTGAAGGTGCAAAAGAAGAAATACAAGAAATTGTAGAATTTCTTAAAAACCCTGAAAAATACACTAATCTGGGTGGTAAAATACCAAAAGGCGCATTGCTTGTGGGACCTCCAGGAACTGGTAAAACATTATTAGCCAAAGCTGTTGCTGGTGAAGCTCAGGTGCCATTTTTCTCTTTATCAGGATCTGATTTTGTTGAAATGTTTGTTGGTGTAGGTGCATCACGTGTAAGAGACTTATTTAAACAAGCTAAAGAAAAATCACCTGCCATCATTTTTATTGATGAGATTGATGCTGTAGGTAGAGCTAGAGGTAAAAGTAACATGTCAGGCGGTAACGACGAGCGTGAAAATACGTTGAACCAATTATTGACAGAAATGGATGGTTTTGGTACCAACTCTAATGTTATTGTTCTTGCTGCAACAAACAGAGCTGACGTACTAGATAAAGCTTTAATGCGTGCTGGTCGTTTTGACAGACAAATTTTTGTAGACTTACCAGACATTCGTGAAAGAGCCGAAATATTCAAAGTACATTTAGCTCCTTTGAAAAAAATTGAAGGTCTTGATACTGACTTTTTAGCCAAACAAACTCCAGGTTTTTCAGGTGCTGATATTGCAAATGTATGTAACGAAGCTGCTTTAATAGCTGCTAGAAACAACAAATCTGCAGTGGATAAACAAGATTTCTTAGATGCTGTTGATAGAATAGTTGGCGGTTTAGAAAAGAAAAATAAAATTGTAACTCCAGAAGAGAAAAAAGCAATCGCTATACACGAGGCGGGTCACGCAACAGTGAGCTGGATGCTAGAGCACGCTGCTCCTCTTATTAAGGTAACTATTGTCCCTAGAGGTCAAAGTTTAGGTGCAGCTTGGTATCTACCAGAGGAAAGACTAATTGTACGTCCAGACCAAATGCTTGATGAAATGTGTGCTACAATGGGCGGTAGAGCTGCTGAAAAAGTAACATTTGATAGAATCTCTACTGGAGCATTGAGTGACTTAGAAAAAGTAACAAAACAAGCTCGCGCTATGGTTACCGTTTATGGTTTGAATGACAAAATAGGTAACGTTACCTATTATGATTCAACAGGACAAAGTGAGTATAACTTCTCAAAACCGTACTCAGAGGAGACCGCAAAGGTTATTGATGAAGAGATTTCATTGTTGATTGAAAGCCAATACCAAAGAGCGATTCAAATTCTAGAAGACAATAAAGACAAGCTAAATCAACTTGCCAACATCTTAATAGAGAAAGAAGTAATATTTAAAGATGATCTTGAAGCCATTTTTGGAAAAAGAACATTTGACAAAAACCTTGAAGAAGTGGTGTCATAAATAACTCATAAT
>NZ_MTCA01000235.1:0-4610 GCF_002150205.1 Flavobacterium sp. FPG59
CCTTATAGTCAATCAAAAAATTAAAAATTAATCCCGTTTTAGTCAACTTTCATACTAGTTTCAATAAAATTATGAATAACAATTGGGAACGGAAAATTTCGCAAAGTTTTAATATCTATTGCGTTTTCTAAAGTTTCTTCTACTTGAACCTTCCAAAACCTAATATATAAATGCTGGTGGGATAATTTGTGTAACACACTCTTTGTGTTGTACTCATATATAATAGGTTTTGATTCCTCTTTGCCATATACTTCTTGAACATATTCATTCACACAATCAAAACCTTCCTCTTTATCCGTTTCTAAAACTGGAAACTCATATAGGTTGTGCCAAATTCCTTTATCAATACGTTTTTGAACTAAAGCATTACTGTTAGCATCTTCAAAAACTAAATAATTAAAGTAGCGATTTCGTACTTTTAGTTTTTTGGATTTTACAGGCAATTGATCGACTTTCTTTTTTTGTAAAGCGGCGCAGCTATCGTTAAAAACACAAACACCACAATCAGGACTTTTAGGCACGCATTGCAAGGCACCAAACTCCATTATGGCTTGATTAAAAAGCGCGGGTGTATCTTTTGGCATGAGTTCAAATGCTAGAGCAGCAAATTCATTTTTGGCTGCAGCCTGGGCAATATCTGTTTCCACATCAAAATAACGAGCCAAAACCCGAAAAACATTACCATCCACTACGGGAACCGCTTCGTTATAGGCAAATGATGCAATTGCAGCAGCCGTATACGTGCCTACTCCTTTCAGTTTTAAAAGCTCATTATAATTTTCTGGAAACACACCTGAAAGCTCAGTAGCTACGTATTGAGCTGTTTTGTGTAAATTACGTGCTCTAGAATAATATCCTAATCCTTGCCATAATTTTAAGACTTGTTCCTCACTTGCAGCGGCCAAATCAAAAACAGTGGGAAATGCTGTAGTAAAACCAAAAAAATAGGGCATTCCCTGCGCCACACGTGTTTGTTGCAACATGATTTCAGAGAGCCAAATCTCGTATGGATTTGTAGTATGACGCCATGGCAAATCACGTTTGTTTTGTAAATACCAATCTATCAGTGTTTTATAAAAAATCATGTTTTAATTATTTGTTAGCAAAAGTAAAAGTTTATGTAATTAAAATTTAATGAATTAGCTTGAATTATTGTTTTTTAAATTCCTATATTTGCAAACTCAAAAAAATAGTACAACATTATAAATAGGAAAGAAAATGACGAAAGCAGATATCGTAGCAAAAATTTCAGAAAAATTAGGTCTTGAAAAAGGAGATGTACAAGCAACTGTAGAGACCTTTATGAATGAAGTTAAAAATTCATTAGAAACTGGCGACAATGTATATTTAAGAGGTTTTGGAAGTTTTATAGTGAAGACTAGAGCTGAGAAAACAGGTAGAAATATCTCAAAAAATACAACTATTAAGATTCCTGCACATAACATTCCTGCATTCAAACCTGCAAAAGTTTTTGTAGAAGGAGTGAAAACAAATAACGAAGCAAAATAATAATATTAATCATAAAATCGACAAGACATGCCAAGTGGTAAAAAAAGAAAGAGACATAAGGTAGCAACGCACAAACGTAAAAAAAGAGCGAGAGCTAACCGTCACAAGAAGAAAAAGTAGTTTTAAACTACTTTTTTCTTTTTAAACGTTCATTGAAATTGAAAAAAGATGAAAGAGTATGGAAAAAAGAATATAGACTCAAAAAGCCTATGTTCTTTAATCTATTCTCGACTAATCTTCTTTTCTCCGGGTACAATACCTGTTAAAATATTGTTTAATCCATCCTTACTTTAGCCGTCAGCAGTTAGCCGTCAGCCTTTAGCCAACTTATTAAGCTAAAAGCCAAAAGCTAAAAGCTAAAAGCTTTTTGTTGGGATAAAAATTTACAAATGAATAAAGAATTAATCATTAGATCTAGTTCTGAAGCTGTAGATTTTGCCTTATTAAAAGATGGAAAACTAATTGAATTACACAAAGAAGAAGAAAAAAGCAATTTCCAAGTAGGTGATATTTTTATTGCCAAAATCAGGAAACCAGTTGCCGGACTTAATGCTGCTTTTGTAAACGTAGGCTTCGAAAAAGATGCCTTTTTACACTATCATGACTTAGGACCTAATCTTGCTTCTCAACTGAAATTCATAAAACTTGTAAGCGCAGGTAAATTAAAAGATTTCTCCCTAAAAAACTTTCAGTTTGAAAAAGAGATTGATAAAGATGGCACCATTACTGATGTTTTGAATGCCAATCAATCTGTTTTAGTACAAGTCGTCAAAGAGCCTATATCTACAAAAGGACCAAGGATAAGCGCTGAGCTTTCTCTTGCCGGAAGATTTATAGTTTTGGTTCCGTTTTCTGACCGCGTTTCTATTTCACAAAAAATAGAAGACAAAAAAGAAAAGGAACGCTTGAAACGATTAGTACAATCCGTCAAACCAAAAGGATTTGGTGTTATTGTTCGCACAGTAGCCGAAGGCAAAAATACAGCCGAGTTAGAAAAAGATTTGCAGAACCTGCTTAGCAGATGGACTGCAATGTGTAAAAAATTACCAACTGCTCATCATCCCTCAAAAGTATTAGGCGAGCTCAACAGAGCTTCCTCTATACTAAGAGACGTTTTTAACGATACCTTTAGCGGTATTCAAATAGATGATGAAGAGTTGTACAACCAAACAAAGGATTACTTGCAAGAAATTGCACCATCCAAACAATCAATTGTAAAGTTCTATCAATCAAAAGACACACCTATTTTTGAGAAATACAACATAGAGCGACAAATCAAGACTTCATTTGGGAAAACAGTTTCCATGAGTAAAGGGGCTTACCTTATTATAGAACACACCGAAGCGTTGCACGTTATTGACGTAAACAGCGGAAACCGTTCTAACAAAGCCACCAACCAAGAAGATACTGCCATGGAAGTCAACATGATTGCTGCTGCCGAAATCGCTAGACAATTGCGTCTCCGAGATATGGGCGGTATCATTGTAGTTGATTTTATCGATATGTCTAATCCTGAAAATCGCAAAGTCTTGTTCGATTTCTTGAAAGAAGAAATGAGCGATGATAAAGCCAAGCACAAAATCTTACCTCCTAGCAAATTTGGATTAGTTCAAATTACACGTCAAAGAGTAAGACCAGAAGTTAATATTAAGACCAGAGAAGAAGATCCAAACAATGTAGAAGGCGAAATTGAAGCGCCAATTCAAATCATTGATAAAATTTCTTTTGATCTAGAAAGAGTATTAAAAAACCACAATCAAGTAGTGCTTAACGTACACCCGTTTGTGGCCGCATACCTTACCAAAGGTTTTCCATCATTGCGTTCAAGATGGTATCTTGAGCACAAAAAATGGGTGAAAATTATACCTCGTGATGCTTACACGTACCTAGAATATCATTTTTATGACAAAAAAGAAAATGCTGTCATAGAATAAAACAAACTCCTCAAGAAATTGGGGAGTTTTTTTTTGCTCTTTTTTTAGGAGCTTTTTCCAGCTATCCGCTATATTCCCGATCAAAAAAACTACGGCCGAAAAAGCCTTGTTTTTTAAAATCGGGAGATGCCGCTGCTATCTGGGCTAAAATATCAAACAACCTAGACCACCTTATTCATAACATTATATTTACGATTTCATCGAATTTTAATAATCTGATTTTCAATAAGTAAAAACAGTAAGGGTTTATTTTTACCACTACTAATTTCATAACGATGAAAACACTATTGAAAATAATAAACAAAAACAGCTTTTTCTATACCAGCTGTTTAGCATTGACTATAGCTTGTATGTTTTTTTTAATTTTTTACTCAAAGGCTGATACTTTCATAATTCTGAATGGATTCCATACATCTTTACTAACTATAATTTTTCAAATTATTACGTTTTGCGGAGATGGTCTTTTTATTATAATAGTGTTTACTATTATTATGATTTCTTTCAAAAAACACAGAGATTTAGGTGTTGTTTTATTAATAAGCTATTTAAGTTCTGGACTTTTGTCACAAGTAATAAAGCAATTTGTAACGTCTCCAAGGCCTAGTGTTTATTTTGAATCCCTTCATTATGCTTATTACCTAGACACTTTTTCAAATTGCAGAATAGGTTTTCGAAGTTTTCCTTCCGGGCATACTGCCTCAGCCTTTGCGATGGTTACTGTTCTTACTAGTTATTTAAAAAAAAGACATGTCTGGGCTCTTTGCTTACTGTTTGCAGTAGCTATAGGCTATTCCCGAATTTATTTGGCTCATCATTTTCTAATTGATGTTATGGTTGGAGCAATAATAGGAGTCTTATTAGGAACTTTAAGTATTTTATGGTTCAAGAAAAAAAGATTCAAAATCAAAAAAATTGTAAAACAATTTCAAATAGCGATTCATAATTCTAAAACACAACATAAACCAAACATTAATGGATCTTATTAAATTTTTTAAATTTGGGTTGGTTGGCTTTTCTGGTTTAGTAATTGATTTCGCTATAACGTGGATTTGTAAAGAAAAATTATTGTTCAATAAATATCTTTCCAATTCATTTGGATTTTTATTTGGTGTTGTAAACAACTACTTTTTGAATAAATATTTTACTTTTCAGAACAATGATAATCAC
>NZ_MTCA01000262.1:0-3731 GCF_002150205.1 Flavobacterium sp. FPG59
ACACTAGATTTTAATTATACGAAAAAATGGTTTAGGTCAAAAGGTGATTAAACCCATGACCTAAACCGTATTCATTAAACGGAGTTTAATTATTTAAGCTCAACAACAGCTCCAGCTTCTTCTAAAGATTTTTTAAGACCTTCAGCCTCTTCTTTAGTTACACCTTCTTTAACGTTACTTGGAGCGCTATCAACTACATCTTTAGCTTCTTTCAAACCTAAACCTGTAAGTTCTTTAACTAATTTTACAACTGCTAATTTAGAAGCACCAGCCTCTTTCAATACAACTGTAAATTCAGTTTGAACATCTTCAGCAGCAGCTTCACCACCACCTGAAACTACTACAGCTGCAGCAGCTGGTTCGATTCCGTACTCATCTTTTAATATTGTTGCTAATTCGTTAACTTCTTTAACTGTAAGGTTAACTAATTGTTCTGCGAATTGTTTCAAATCTGCCATTTTTTTATCGTTTTAAAATGATTTGTAAAATATAATTTATTTATTGTGCGCGTAATTCAAATAATATTAGATAAAATCTAAAATTATTAAGCTTCAACTTCTTCAGAGACTTCTTCGCTACCAGCGAATTGGTTTTGTAAAGCAGAAATAACTCTCTGTGCAGGTGATTGTAATAATCCAATGATTTCACCAATAAGCTCTTCTTTAGATTTGATAGTTGCTAATGCATCTAATTGATCGTCACCTAAATAGATTTCAGAGTTAATGTAAGCACCTTTTAAAATAGGCTTAGCTGATTTTTTTCTAAAATCTTTAATGATTTTTCCTGGAGCATTAGCCACATCTGAAATAAAGATAGCGCTATTACCACTCAATACTGAAGGTAAATCACCATAATCATTATCAGAAGCTTCCATTGCTTTTGCAAGCAAAGTGTTTTTTACAACCTCTAATTTTATACCTGCTTTAAAACAAGCTCTTCTTAAACTTGAAGTAGTTTCTGCGTTAAGTCCTGAAATATCAGATACATATATAATATTTGTACCAGCTAACTGTGCAGTTAAATTTTCAATCGCGATTGATTTTTCTTCTCTAGTCATACTAAAAGTTATTAACTACCAATTATACTGCTTTAGGATCCAATGCAATAGCAGGACTCATTGTGCTTGTAAGGTGTATACCTTTAATGTACGTACCTTTAGCAGCAGTTGGCTTAAGTTTAATTAATGTTTGAATAATTTCGTGTGCATTGTCATAGATTTGCTCAGCTCCAAAAGAAACTTTACCAATTCCAGCATGAACAATTCCAGTTTTATCAACTTTAAAGTCAATTTTACCAGCTTTAACCTCTTGAACAGCTTTAGCAACATCCATAGTTACTGTACCTGTTTTAGGGTTTGGCATTAAACCTCTTGGTCCTAATATACGACCTAAAGGACCTAATTTACCCATAACAGCTGGCATCGTGATAATTACATCAACATCTGTCCAACCATCTTTGATTTTTTGTAAATAGTCATCAAGACCTACATAATCAGCACCAGCTGCTAAAGCCTCAGCTTCTTTATCTGGAGTAACTAATGCTAAAACTTTTACATCTTTACCAGTACCGTGAGGTAATGTAACAACACCTCTTACCATTTGATTCGCTTTTCTTGGATCTACACCCAAACGAACTGCGATATCAACAGACTCATCAAATTTTGCAGAAGCTATAACTTTGATTAATGCAGCAGCATCTTTCAAAGAGTATAGTTTGTTCTTCTCAATTTTAGAAGCAGCCTCTTTTTGCTTTTTTGTTAATTTTGCCATTTCTTTCTCTTAATTAAAAAGGAGCATCTCCTGATACAGTTATACCCATAGATCTAGCAGTTCCAGCGATCATGCTCATAGCAGATTCGATTGTGAATGCATTTAAATCTACCATTTTATCTTCAGCTATCGCTTTGATAACATCCCAAGTAACACTTGCTACTTTTTTACGATTTGGTTCACCTGATCCAGACTTTAGCTTTGCAGCCTCCAATAATTGAACGGCAGCTGGAGGAGTTTTTACAACAAAATCAAATGATTTGTCTTTATACACAGTAATTTGTACTGGGCATATTTTGCCAGGTTTATCTTGTGTTCTAGCATTAAACTGCTTACAGAACTCCATGATATTAACCCCAGCAGCTCCTAAAGCAGGTCCAACCGGTGGCGACGGATTCGCAGCACCTCCCTTAACTTGTAGTTTAACTACCTTACTAATTTCTTTAGCCATTTTTTAAAAAATTTAACACCATAATCATTGGAAGCGATTACAGTGGATATTATAGATGTAACAAAAATTATACTTTTTCAACTTGCATAAAACTAAGTTCTAATGGGGTTTTTCTACCGAAAATTTTAACCATTACTTCTAGTTTACGCTTTTCTTCATTTATTTTTTCAACTGAACCATTAAAACCATTAAATGGACCATCAATTACTTTAATTGTTTCTCCAACATTGAAAGGAATAGATCTAGTGTCAGTATTTACAGCAAGCTCATCGACCTTACCTAACATTCTGTTAACCTCAGACATTCTTAAAGGAACAGGCTCACCACCTTTAATCTCACCTAAAAAACCAATAACGCTAGTAATTGATTTTATGATATGAGGTATTTCTCCAACAAGATTCGCTTCTATCATGACATAGCCAGGAAAGTAAACTTTATCTTTAACTAATTTTTTCCCTTCTTTAACAGTTACTACTTTTTCAGTAGGAACTAGAACTTGAGAAACATAATCAGTCATTTCCAATCTTGCAATTTCAGTCTCAATATAAGCTTTAACTTTATTTTCTTGGCCACTTACCGCTCTAACGACATACCATTTTTTAACATTCACATCTGCCATAACAAAAAAAATTAAGCTTTTATCCAGTTAAAAAATCCTGCTAAAGCTTTTGCGAAAATTTCATCAACTCCCCATGTTCCCAAGGCAAATAAAACAGAAAAAACAGCCACAACAATCGTGAGACGTTGTACCTCAGACCATTCTGGCCAAGTTACATTTGATTTCAATTCTTCAAATGCTTCTGATATGTAATTTACAACTTTTGTCATTGTGATATATTTTTTGCACGGGCGGAGGGATTCGAACCCCCATCAACGGTTTTGGAGACCGCTATTCTACCCTTGAACTACGCCCGTAGAATAAAAAACAATGTCGTCGTTTAACGACATTGTTTTTGAATTTATTATTTGTAGATTAACCTACAATCTCAGTAACTTGTCCAGCTCCTACTGTTCTACCACCTTCACGGATAGCGAAACGTAAACCAACGCTCATTGCGATTGGGCTTAACAAAGATACATTGATAGTTAAGTTATCTCCTGGCATTACCATCTCTACACCTTCTGGCAAAGTAATAACTCCTGTTACGTCAGTTGTACGTACGTAGAACTGTGGACGGTAGTTGTTATGGAATGGAGTGTGACGTCCACCTTCTTCTTTTTTCAAGATATAAACCTCAGCTTTGAAAGTTGCGTGTGGCTTAACAGATCCTGGCTTAATGATAACCATTCCTCTTTTGATAGATTCTTTATCAACACCTCTTAACAATAAACCTACGTTATCTCCAGCTTCACCTCTATCAAGGATTTTACGGAACATCTCAACTCCAGTGATAGTAGAAGTCAATTTTTCAGCTCCCATACCAATGATTTCAACTGGATCTCCTGTATTAGCAATACCTGTTTCGATACGACCTGTAGCAACAGTTCCACGACCAGTAATTGTAAATACA
>NZ_MTCA01000159.1:0-7225 GCF_002150205.1 Flavobacterium sp. FPG59
GGTTGCTGGTATTTGAAAAGATAGAAAAAATAGATAATTTTAAACCTATTACTAAAAATTTAGGCTAATTCAAGCATAAAAAAATGCCGCAAAATAGAAGTTTTGCGGCATTAAAAGAATGGGTTATTTTTGATGTTTAGTGAGTATTGTGTTGATCTGTTTACAATCGGATGCGGAATGTACTTCTAGCAAATCTCTTGTTTTTCCGTTTTTCAACGTTAGAAAATATTTTTTTCTACCAAACGAAACACGTTCCTCAATTCCTATTATTTGATTTAAAGGAATATTTTCTGTAGCCGTTTTTTTGAAATAATAAAGATACAATCCTATGGCGGTTACCATACCTAAAACCAACCAAATCAATTTCATAAATCCAAAAGCAACTTGAGCATTGGATAAATTTAAGATTGCATTGACAAAAGTCACAATCAGTAACAACCGTACTATAAGAAAATGGCTCTTTAAACCGTCTTTAATTTCAAGCGAAGCAGTTGCTTCATTGTATTTTAATTTCATGTGAAAATTAACTACTGTTTAAAAACGTTGTTTTCTTTTTTAATATCGGCCATTAAACTACTCGGGTCGATGGTAATGCTTTTAATTCCCGATTTTGATTTTGGAATGTTGAGTTCGTAAGTAGGATACGCCCAAGCCCAATCAGAAAGTACCGTTCTTTTAATTGCTGGGTACGGATTTTCTTTTTCAAAACTCATCATGCGCAAAGGCACATAAAAACTTTCTACTGTTCCATCTGTATATTCTACAAGCAAATCAATTGGCATTGGCATTCTACCAATTCGTTCTAAAATTACTTTAGTTTGACCTGCATTCTCACTTACTTCTTTAATGCCGTAATCAATAGTGTTGGTTGTTTGTGTCCAATCTGTTAAATACCAATCTAAGTTAGCACCTGAAACTCTTTCAGCTGTTCTTTTAATATCATTCGGCGTAGGATGCTTAAATTTGAAATCGCTATAATACTTTTTCAAAGTCTTCATCAAATTGTCTTTCCCAATCAAATAAACTAATTGTGTCAAGAAAAGTTCTCCTTTACTGTACGAACTAATACTGTACACTCTGTTCTCATCAAAACGATCGGCGTGTGTTCCTTGAGGTAATTCTTTACCAGAATTTACCATTGAAAAATATCCTGTGTAGCCACCTGCAAATGGGTTTTGTGCTTTTTTCTCTGCAACTTCGTTCATTCCTAGGTCTTCTAAGAAAGATGTAAATCCTTCGTCCATCCAGCCGTGTTTAGATTCGTTGGAGGCCAATACGTGTTGGAACCAAGAGTGCGCCATTTCGTGAGCTGTTACGCCCAACAATCCTTCAAATTTTCCTTGACCCAAAATCAAAGTACACATGGCATACTCCATTCCGCCATCTCCACCTTGAATTACTGAATATTGTTTGTACGGATAATCGCCCACGGTTTTGTTGTAAAACTCCATCAATTTTACAGTTAACGGCTGTAAATTTTTCCAGTTTTCAATGTATTGCGGATTATTTTTGTACAAAAAGTGAATGTCAACACCGTTTGGACCTTTGGCAATATCATGAATATAGTTTTTATCAGCTGCCCAAGTAAAGTCGTGAACCATTGGTGCTTTAAAATGCCATGTTAGTGTTTTTGCTTTTTTAGGAATGGAAACCACTGTGCCTTGATCTTGGTAACCATGACCAATTTCATTTGGATTTTGCAGGTAACCCGTTCCACCTAAAACATAATTTTTATCAATCGTAATTTTTACATCAAAATCGCCCCAAACACCATGAAATTCTCTAGCAATGTATGGATCTGCATGCCAACCTTCAAAATCAAATTCGGCAAGTTTTGGATACCATTGCGCCATTGACAATTCAACACCCTCAGCATTATTGCGTCCTGAACGACGAATTTGTACTGGAACTTGACCGTCAAAATCTAGTGTAAAAGTAGTTTTTGAGTTGGGTAGCATTGGCTTAGCCAAAGTAACTTCAAGTATAGTTCCTACTTCTTTAGCAGATGCAGTAACACCATCTTGCTTAAAATTCGTTACGTGCAAAAAACCAATTTCGTTAGGCTTTAAGTTTTTGATACGGCTTTCTTTAATTTCTTTGTCGCCTACTTTAACTTTAGATACCATTCTGCCATCAGGATCTTTAATGTTTTGGATACGTGCATCCATTTCGCTACCTGGCTGAAAAGCATTGTTAAACAAGTGGTAATATACTTTTCTAAGTGTATCCTGAGAGTTATTAGTATACACTAACTCTTGTGTGCCTTTGTATGTATACGTTGATACATCCATGGTAACCGCCATTTTATAGTCAACATGTTGTTGCCAATAATTTGAATTTTGTGCCCATAGATTGCCAAAGCTAGACACTAAGATGATGCATAAAAGTAGTTTTTTCATATTTAGTTAAAATAAAAATGGAAGGACAATTTGTCCTTCCATAAAATTAAGTTTTTTATAATTTATTTTGACATTTTCTCTGCCATTAATAAAGCGTTGTATGCATTTACAATTTTACCTGATTTTGATAATGTTGAAAACGAACGTTTGTCAGTTGCTTTTCCTCCAACAATAACTTCGGTCGTAATAGCTACACCAGATTCCATTAAGATTTGTTTTACTTGTTTAGCCGATAATTTTGGATAGTACGAACGAATCAATGCTGCAACTCCTGCAGTGTTTGGCGCAGCCATTGAGGTTCCCTGCAAATATTGGTATTCGTTGTTTGGAGTAGTCGCATAGATTTTTACACCTGGTGCAAAAACATCTACATTCAGTTTCCCAATGTTTGAAAAACGTGCCACAACTTTGTCTCCGTATTCAAAATTTAATGCTCCAATAGTAATTACATTATCCGCAAACTCTTTTACTTTATCTTCAGAGTCATTTGGAAAATTCTCAGCAAAATCGATGTCTTTTGCGTCATTTCCTGCTGCATGTACAAACAATACATCTTTTTTCTCAGCATATTTTAAAGCATCATAAACCCATTGTCTGTGTGGTGAAAAGCTTTTTCCAAAACTTCCGTTGATTACTTTAGCACCATTATCAACAGCATAACGAATCCCTAATGCAATGTCTTTATCGTACTCATCTCCGTCTGGAACGGCACGAACGGTTAAAATTTGAACGTTGTTAGCCACTCCATCTCCTCCTAAACTATTGTTTCTAGACTGTGCTACAATTCCTGCTACGTGCGTTCCGTGCAAAATTTCGTTTTTGTCTGGACCCATCACATTATTGTTACCATATTTAGTATCGTTAATGTCGTTAGGATTATCTCCTACAACTTTACGGTAATCTGTTTTAAGATTGTCACCATTAAGAAGTGCCTCTTGAGCGTCTCTTTGTTTTTGAACCGCTACCTTAAGTTCAGCAACTGGTAAGCCATACCCTAACATTTGTATCATTGTTGCTTTACTTTTAAGCAAGTCTTGATCCTGAGTGTCTATTGCCTTTACTTCATCAACAGTATATACCGTTTTACCTAAATGTTTTGCAACTGCGGCATCACTTGATGTTAATGATTCAATCATTTCTGAAGAGCGCTTCTTTACTGTAGCTGCATCAGCAACTTTTTTATCATTTAAAGCCTTAGCTTCTAGGTATGTTTTTTCATCTACCAATGATTTGTCCTTGATGATTCTTTCGTATTCTAGATTTTCCTTTGTAATGTCTCCCAAGAAATTCCAACCATGAATGTCGTCTATGTAACCATTCTTGTCATCATCTATTCCGTTACCCGCTATTTCTTTGGCATTAGTCCAAAGAACTGATTTTAAATCTTCGTGTTCAATATCAACACCCGAATCTACAATACCTACAATTACAGGTACACCTTTTTTATCTTTCAATAATTCAGCGTATGCTCTGTCAACGCTCATTCCAGGAATGGTATCTGTTACTATATCTAGGTGACTCCAACGTTTTAAATCATTTTCAGTAAGCGCCGCCTTCTTTTTTACATTTAAAGGTGCACTAATGGTAACTAAATTAGAAGTTGAAGCACTTGAAACTTGCTTTGCTGCTCCACAACCTACCAATGCTAAAAAAGCAAAAGCAGAAATGTAAATGGGTTTAATGGTATTCATTTGTTTGTTTTTGTTAATTTTTGAAATATTGGTCTAAAATAATTGATTTTGTTACACAAATAAAAGGATTAACACTATGTTAAGATTTCGTCACAGCGATATACCTCTCCTAGACGAACTCCTTTTTCAGTTTGTACCACAGTAACTATTTCATTATGCGCATCGTGTTCTAAAAATAAATAATGGTTTTGATCTACGGCAGCGTGCAAAAATTTACTTTTTTCTGGCATGGTTAGCAATGGTCTTGTATCATAGCCCATTACATAAGGTATGGGTATGTGTCCGGCTGTAGCCAATAAATCAGCGCAAAAAACGATGGTTCTACCTTTATATTGAATGTGCGGAATCATCTGTTTTTCGGTATGGCCGTCCACAAAAAAGATTCCAAATCCTAATTCTGATTTTTCAAGAAAATCACCTTCGGGTCTTTGTATAAAATGCAATTGACCACTTTCTTGCATGGGCAAAATATTTTCTGACAAGAATGAAGCTTTCTCCCGCGGGTTGGGTTTTGTAGCCCATTCCCAATGATTTTCGTTGGTCCAAAACTTAGCGTTTTTAAAGGCTGGTTCGTATCCCGTTTTGTCTTTATTCCATTGTACACTTCCACCACAGTGGTCAAAATGCAAATGGGTCATAAACACATCCGTAATGTCATCTCTGTGAAAGCCGTATTTTGCCAAGGATTTATCTAAAGAATGTGAACCCCATAAAGAATAGTATCCGAAAAATTTATCAGATTGTTTATTTCCCATTCCAGTGTCTATCAAAATCAAGCGGTTTTCCTCTTCAATTAATAAACAACGTGCTGCAATATCAATGAGGTTATTGGCATCAGCAGGATTGGTTTTATTCCAAATGGTTTTGGGCACCACGCCAAACATAGCGCCACCATCTAATTTAAAATTACCCGTTTCTATTGGATATAGTTTCATAGTGTATCAAAATTGTTGGCTCTAAAATTAAGCATATTTATTGATACCGAATTAAAAGTGTGTAAAAACAAATTGCACCTGAACCAATACACAACTGAGGTGTAATGATTTAAGTGCAATTTGGTTTTGTATTATTTTTTTAATCTCTGAAATAATTGTTGCAGCTTACTATTTGCTTCAACTTGGTGCGGAGTAGATTTAACCAATTGGCTAGTGGTTGAAATGCGTTGTTGGGTAACAGGATGAGAACTCAAAAACTCTGGGACAATGGCATCACCTTCATCTTGTAGTCTTTTGAACAAGTTCAACATTCCGTTTGGATCTACTTTGTTTTTAATCACAATAGCAAAACCTTCTCGATCAGCTTCTTGTTCAAACTCACGCGAAAAGGATAGCGACTGAAAACTGTTTACGTTATCGCCTATGGTAGCCATAATTCCGTTAGCATCTCCTAAAATTGCCGAGATAAAAAGATATCCAGACAGGTTGCGGCATAACATTTTCATGGAATGCCTGTGATTAACGTGGGCTGCCTCGTGTCCCAAGAGCGCCACTAACTCATCGTAGTTTTTCATCTTGTTTACAATTCCGGAATAAACCACAATGGTACCATCTGGTAAAGCAAAAGCGTTCACAATATCCTCTTCTACAAAAATGAATTTCAAGTTTTTTTTGTTGTTCAATTGTAGCTCTTTTGCGAAAGCGTTTAATACTTTGGATTTATCCGAAGCTACATCTGAGAACAGTAAATTATCACTGATAAACGTTCCGCTCATGGTATCATCAAAACTCTCAGGAATAAGGACTACTGATTTTTCGCCAACCCAAGGTATGGCATACAAATAAGTCAGTCCGATTAAGGCAAAAATAACTAATGCCAAAACGAGATGCATCTTGAAACCAGAAGCAAGCAATTTTTCATACCAATTGATATGGTTGTTTTCTTTCCTGAATTTCTGAATGGCTGCTGCAAATGTAGCATCGGTTATTTTGAGGATTGTAACTCCATCAGTACTTTGTTTTTGCAACTGCAAAGAGTTTCCAAAATTTTCAAAACTAACAGCTGAAATCAACCACCGCTCATGATGACCTGTTTCGGTTTCAAAAAGAATCATGCCTTTTTGCGTATCCAAAAACAGTGAACAAGGCTGCGGAACAGCTGATTTGCCATCAAAAAAAATTCCTACGGACTGATTACTCATACTTTATACTATAAAATCAATGTCTAAAAAGTCGCTAATATCGTCACCTGTTGCGTCTTTAAAATTCTCTTCGGTTTGTTGCAAAGTGTTTAAATCTATCGTGCCATCAAGTTCAATATGATCAAATATAAACTTCATAGTTCTCGTAACAACCCAAGCATAACCAAGACCAAGCGTAAAAATAATCATTAACAAATTAATAATTATAAGACCTATAAAATCGGCTCCCGTAGCAGTTGATGTAAATTCAATTCTTTTGTCGTCTTTATGTAGCGATAAATTATTAACATAGTACTCAAAAATATCTTTTTGCCACCAAAAAGAGTAAATTCCCAAGGTTATAACACTTAACAAGTAACCTTTAATGTTCATTAATAAATAATCCCCACCATCACCATCGTAATTCATTTCGGCATCACCAAAGCGAATGTTGCTCAAAACATAACTACGCAGGTTCATTTTAAACCAAGAACTATAAATACCAAGCGTTATTACAGTGTAAAAAATCCATTTAAAAAAAAGTTTAACAAATTCATTCCTATCGCCTCTGTAACCAAAACGAACACCACGCCAAGATGTTCTAGACATTCTATACTTATAAGAACCGTGAATTGCTAATGGCATAATAGCTATCACTATCAAATAAAACGATATCAATCCTACTGAGGGTAGGTCTAAATAAATGAAAAGGCTTAAAATCCCAAACAAGATTGCAAATATTATAATAACTTTTATAAAACCCTTAAACATTTCTTTCCCAGTACCATGAAAAGCAAAAGCATCATCATTTAAAGTTGTTTGCCCAAACATAAATTGGAGCGTTTTGGCTTTCGCCCAAGGATAATAAATTCCTAATGTTACAATTGTTAAAAGCCAATTGACGATTACGATTCCAAAAAAAGCTTTGCCTTCTCCCTTAAAATCTAATTTGTACTCCATCTTTTTAGGTAAAATTTCTTCCATAATAAGTTTGTTTTAGTTATTTGTAAGTTATAAGG
>NZ_MTCA01000321.1:0-2282 GCF_002150205.1 Flavobacterium sp. FPG59
AACATCAGCTGGGGTATAAGTAGTTCCAGAAATAGTTCCACCACCAGATACCACAGACCAAGTTCCACCAGCTGGAGTAGCCGATAATGTTTTGGTAGTGTTCTCACAAATAGCAGCAGTACTTGTTGTATTAGTTGCTGCAACTGGTAAAGCATTCACTGTAATCCTTCCCGTAGCATTCACTGTACCACAACCACCTGTTAATGGAATACTATAGTTGAATGTTCCCGAAGCTGTTGGTGTACCACTAATTGTAATTGTGTTCGATGCCCATGAAGCAGAAACTCCAGCAGGCAAACCATTTGCACCTGAAACTCCAGCGTTTGAAATACCTGTAGCTCTAGCTGTTGTATGTGTAATTGGTGTCAAAGCAGTATTGATACACAACGTTGGAGTTGTCGATGCTGTTGATACGGTATTCTCAATGCACAAAATAGCTGTAGTTGATGTACTTGTAAAACATACGTTTGCCGAATGTCTAACAAGTACTTGATAGCTGTAGCCATTCATACCAGCAGTTGCTCCAATAACTGTTAATGTTGCTGTTGTAGCTCCTGAATAAACTCCTCCATTTGTTATATTAGTGAATCCTGAACCCGTATTGACCTGCCATTGATAGGTTAAATTTGAAGACGAATCTGTAGCCGGTGGTAAAGTAAAAGTTGGTGTACCAGATACAAAAGTAGTAGTGTTTTGTGCATTTCCCACAACCGTAAAAGTAGTAGTCCCACCAACAGCTACAGTTCGATTAACAGGTTGGGTGCTAATAGCAGCATTGGTTGCTATTAATGCATTTGTATAAGAACCAGTATAAGAGGCTGCTGATACTCTACCTGTGGCGCCTACTGCAGGAGTACCAACACCGTAAATTCCATTATCACCTCCATCTGCAGTTATCGAATTATAATACTCATTAGCATCCGAACAGCTGTCATTGTCTGAATCTAAGTCTAAATAATCAGCAATACCATCGTTGTCTGTGTCAGCAGCAACACAAAAGCTTAGGTTGCCTAATGCCATCCCTTGATTATCAAATGGAGAAGTTCCTCTTTGTCTATATATAAGTACTATAGATCTTACAGGAACAGTAAAATTAAAGTTTACACTTTCATCCACACCACCGCCTAAAAATGTGTTGTTTCCTAAGTATCTTGTGTTTGCACCCAGGGTATAGTCAGACGCCGACATGGTATATGTAGCTCCACCAGTAGTTGTAATTATGAATTGAGCTTCATCTGTAAAGTTTGGACCAGTATCAATGTCAAATAGTGTAAATGATAAATTGTTTATTGCTCTTGAAAAAGTAAATGTGTGAGTTGAAATTCCTCCAGCTATCGAGTTTTGAAATAGGGTGTAACCAGCTGTTGTAAATTCATTATTTACTCTGTAATCTTGAGTAGTAGTATTTGAAGTTACAGGTGCTATTGCTAGAGTCACGCCATTGAAAGACAAAGCAGGATTTGCAGCATCTACTGATGGCCTTTCTCCTGTTGAAGAGGTAGTACCTTCTATATAATGATTTGCCCACGTCAATGTTGAAGATGCACAAACATTCTCTACAGTATCTGCTACACCATCGTTGTCATCATCTAAATCTGCACTATCTGCTACACCATCATTATCAGTATCAGGTACACATCTCACAGTTGAAGTACTTGCGTCAATGTAATCTATCGATGAGAAACCTGTTCCGTTTGATATGAAAATATACTCCCAATTAATAGGAGAAATAAAAGTGTAATCTAATGAAACATTTGTACCTACTGAAACGTAACCAGCAGTATTATTCCAAACCCACACATTAACTCTATTTCCATCAACTCCATGTACAGTCACACTTGTTCCTATACTTACGATATTTGCCATACGAAGTTCAATAAAACTATTCGAATTATTTAGTACAGCTAAAGTAGAATTAGGGCCTCCAAAAGCATTGGTTGGATTATCTACCAAATTTACTTGATAAATGCTCCTAGCATAATTGTTAGTAATTGCTGGAACTTGAACCTGACCTGTGGTACATTGACTAAAACCATTGTTATGGAAAACTAAGATGGAAAATAGTATTAAAAAAATATTTTTTACTAGAGTAAAGTTCTTCATATTAGTTGTTGAATAATAGAAATACAAAAATATCTTCATGCGTGATAAAATTGTTAATCTTTTTTTGATAATCATTATGTTATTGTAACTATGTTATTGATTTGTTCTATTACACTGATGTGTTGAAAAAATCATTTTTTTTTGTTCTACTAAATCATAAAAAACAGAAGTATTTTATC
>NZ_MTCA01000138.1:0-8256 GCF_002150205.1 Flavobacterium sp. FPG59
GTATCATTTCCCTTTTTTTTGAAAAAATTCATGCAATTTACTCTGAACTTAATTCCTGATGGAAGAATTTTTTAATTAGCTTTTTAATTTCTTAAGATAAGAGCATTTATTTAGGATTCATCTCTCACTTGTTATTTATATTTTTGGTGGCAATATAAGATCATAATATTCATAAAATAAAATTGTGTTTTATTTTACGAATAAGTGCCTGCTCTTGGGTTTGATTTTGTTTGGGTTTTACGGAATTTTGTTTTAATAACCCATTAAGAAAGTGTTTTTATCACGGAATAAGTAGCCAGTTATTTCCAATGATGGTTAGAAGGGAACTAAGTCATTTTAGAAAAGGACTTTACTGTTCTTTTTTTTATAAATAGTTTTACCTTTTCTATCAAGAGTCGTATTTGTTAGTTGAGTGTAGTTAAAGTCTCTACATCTTCAAATAAAAATCCTTTGTCAAGGCAATATATTCTGGAGTGTATACGTGTCTTGCGGTTTCGATAACCAATTCGTCAACTGGAAAATCAGTTGTTTCTTTTCGAGTAAAAGCTAATAAGCTGCGTTTGATTTCCGTAGTTGGTGTTCCTTTTACACGAGTAATTTTTAAGGGATATAACTCGTATTCATTGGCCAAAGCAATAAAGTTTTCTTCTTCTTTGTAAGGAATGATTACGGAGAATATTCCGTTTTCAGATAGTAATAAATCGGCGGCTTCAATCAATTCGTCAAAAGGCATGGCATCAGCAAACCGGGCCAAATAACGCTGCTCATTTTCCGTTTTGTAGTCCTCGGTATAAAATGGTGGGTTGGAAACAATTACATCGTATTCATCTTCGGGTTCTTCAACAAATTCATCTAGACCAGCATGATAACAAAATAATCGATCGCTCCATGGAGAGTTTTCAAAATTATCGGTCGCTTGCTCGTAAGCATCTTCGTCAATCTCTAAAGCATCAATTTGTTCAGCGTTGCTTCTTTGTGCAAGCATCAAAGCAATGATTCCAGTTCCGGCACCAATATCTAAAATACTAAAAGGATTATTGCTTATAGGAGTCCAAGCGCCAAGAAGAACTCCATCGGTACCAATTTTCATAGCGCAACGGTCTTGTTCAACAGCAAATTGTTTGAATTGGAATTTAGACATAAGTTGTATTAGATTGTAGTGTAATGAATGCTGTCCTTTGTGATAATCAACTAGAGATAATTGCAGATTTCGAGAGATTGACCACTGCGACTGAATACTGATTACTGCCTACTAAATTATAGGTACATCTCAATTAACCCCTCTGGTAAATCCATGATTACTTTTTTGTTTTCACGATCTATTTTAACCAAGAAATGGTCAATCATAGGGATTAAGATTTCTACACTACCATTTAAAACCTCAAATAAGGGTTGTGCAGTGGTGTCATTGATAGATTCTATTTTACCAACGATTCCTAGGCGTTTGTCTTCAACTTCAAAACCAATTACTTCGTGGAAATAAAACTTATTGCCGGTTAGTTTTGGCAACATTTTTAAGGGTAAATACAAATCATTGCCTATCAATGCATCGGCTTCTTCTTCGGTATTTGTATCTTCAAAACGGATTCGTAAAAAATCGTTTTTGTGCAGCGAACTGCTTTCAATAAAAAAAGGAACCAAGTGTTTGTTGCATTCAACAAACACTGATTCCAGGTTTTCGTATAACTCAGGTTCGTCCGTGTCTAAATAGGCAAGAACTTCCCCTTTGAAACTAAATTTTTTAGCGATTTTACCTAAGTAGAAACAATCTTCTTTACGCATCTTCGCCTTCTAAATTATGCTTCAGTAGTTTCGTTGTTTTCTTCAGCAGCAGGAGCCTCTTCAGCAACTTCTTCTTCTACAGCAGGAGTTGCAGCAGCAATAGCATCTGCTTCTGCTTGTGCAGCAGCAGCTAAACGTTTTGCATTTACTTCTTGTTCTGCTTTGAAAGCTTTAGCTTTATCAGCAGCTTGAGCTTTAGTCAAACCTTCTTTTTTAGCGTCAACTTTACCAGCTTTAGCTTCTAACCAAGCCGCTAATTTTGCATCAGCTTGCTCTTGAGTTAAAGCACCTTTACGAATACCTCCATCAAGGTGGTGTTTCAATAAAGCACCTTTGTAAGAAAGAATTGCTTTTGCAGTATCTGTAGGTTGTGCACCATTGTGTAACCATTTTACTGCGCTTTCAAGGTTTAACTCGATAGTCGCTGGGTTAGTGTTAGGATTGTAAGTACCAATTTTTTCTAGGTATTTACCATCTCTTTTTGAGCGTGCATCTGCAGCTACAACCCAGTAAAAAGGTTTTTGTTTTTTACCGTGTCTTTGTAATCTAATTTTTACTGACATAATCTTGTGATTAAATTTTGAGGTACTCGACCTCGATTAATTAAGGGTGCAAAGATACATTTTTTATTCAAAATTACTACTGTGAATTGTAAAATAATGTAAAGGAATAGGTTAGGTGGTTTTATTGTTATTTTCTGGTAAATGGATTTTTAGTTTTTTCAGGAATTAAGATCTGGTAAATAATTTTTTCAATCTATTTTTTTTGAAATGAAACAAGGTAGTTTTGGAAAAACAAAGACCAGTTTGTTTTATTTATTTCTTGGTTTCAAAAACGTAAATTCAAAATAAAATCATAAATAAGCTAATATATAGTAGATTAGAGAAAAATAGCAGTACATTTGTTGTATTATTTAAATAAGTACATATGAATATTTTTGTTGGAAGCCTTCCATTCAGTATTGAGGAAGCAGATTTAAGAGAGTCTTTCGAGGCTTACGGAGCAGTTGATTCAGTTAAAATTATCTCAGATAAATTTACAGGAAGAAGTAAAGGATTCGGTTTTGTTGAGATGCCAAATGATGATGAAGCTCAAAAAGCAATTGACGAGTTGAACGGTGCTACTGTTCAAGGACGTGCAATTGTAGTAAACAAATCTGAGCCTAAACCAGAAGGTGAAAGAAGAAGTTTTAATAACAACCGTGGAGGTGACTCTCGTGGTGGTTATGGTGGAAACAGCCGTGGTGGAGACAACCGTGGTGGTGGAAACAGAGGAGGATATTAATATTTTTTTCTAGCTATAAAAAAAGGTGTCAATGAAAATTGACACCTTTTTTGTTCTTACAGGTTTGCAACAAGCCAGTCGCCTACTTCGCTTGTTTTGTATGCTTTGTTTCCTTTGCTTACTAAATCCTCAGTTACTATTCCTTGTTCTAGGGAACTATTTACAACTGCTCTTATGGCTTCTGCTTCTTCTTTTAATCCAAAAGCATCCTCAAACATCATGGCTGCGGATAAAATAGTAGCCAAAGGATTTGCAATATTGAGGCCTGTTGCTTGAGGATATGATCCGTGGATGGGTTCGTATAAAGAAGTATGTTCGCCCACAGATGCAGAAGGCATTAATCCCATAGATCCTGATATTACCGAAGCTTCATCTGTCAATATATCGCCAAATAAATTCTCAGTAATCAACACATCATAAGAGTTAGGCCATTGCACTAGTCGCATGGCTACAGCATCAACAAATTCATAGGAAACTGTAACTTCTGGATAGTCTTTTTCCATGGCTTGAACGGTTTCTCTCCATAGTCTGGAAGTTTCCATAACATTAGCTTTGTCCACACAACATAGTTTTTTTGAACGGCTCATGGCCAATTCAAACCCTTTTTTTGCCAGTCGTTTCACTTCTGCTCTGGTATAGGTGCACGTATCGTACGCGGTTTCACCTTCGTCTAATCTTCCTTTTTTTCCAAAATAGATCCCACCGGTTAATTCTCTTAGGAAAATCAAGTCGGTTCCCTCTATGCGTTCTCGTTTCAAAGGAGAATTATCAATCAAAGACGGGAAAGTAAAAGTTGGTCTCACATTTGCAAATAAGCCTAATTTTTTTCGCATGAGTAATAGTCCTTGTTCTGGTCGGACCGTTGCGGTTGGGTCATTGTCGTATTTTGGATGACCAATAGCTCCAAACAGTACTGCATCTGCAGCAAGACAAATTTCATGGGTTTCATCTGGATAAGGCACACCAACAGCATCAATAGCACATGCGCCTGTTAATGCGGGTGTCCAAGTGATTTCATGATTGAATTTTTTTGCAATAGCATCAGCTACTTTTACGGCTTCGTTGATTACTTCGGGTCCAATTCCGTCTCCGGCTAAAAGGGCTATGTTTAATTTCATTTTTTAAGTGTTATTTATTTTAAGGTTAAAAGGATCAAAGGTTCAGAGATTTAAAGATTAAAAGTCAAAGCAATAAAGAAAAAACTTTGAACCTTTGTCACTCTGAGCTTTGAGCCTTTATTCAGATATTACATTCAACATTTTTTGTGTTGCAATAATAGCTGCAACGGTCTGGTCAGAATCTAATCCTCTGGTTTTGAATTCTTTTTCATTATTTGCCCATGTGATTATGGTTTCGCATAACGCATCATAACTACTTCCGGGTGGGATTCGAACTGCATAATCTATCAATTGAGGTAAATCTAAGTTCTTGCTTTTGTATATTTTTGCTAGTGCATTCATAAAAGCATCAAACTGTCCGTCACCTTGTGCATGTTCTTCTATGATTTCACCATATATTTTTAATGATATAGTGGTTGATGGACGCATGCCTTTTGCATGAGATAATATATAGGACTCAACAATAATTTTTTCCTGATAGGTTTGACTGTCTAAAACATCAGAGATGATGTAAGGCAAGTCCTCCTTAGTTACGGTCTCTTTTTTATCACCTAATTCAATGATACGTTGCGTAACTAATTTTAAATCTTCAGGGTTTAATTGAAGGCCTAATTCTTGAAGGTTCTTTTCTATATTGGCTTTGCCAGAAGTTTTTCCAAGAGCATACTTTCTTTTTCGACCAAAACGTTCTGGTAATAGATCGTTAAAATAAAGGTTATTTTTATTATCGCCATCAGCATGAATTCCAGCTGTTTGTGTAAATACATTGTCACCAACAATTGGTTTGTTTGCAGGAATTCTATATCCTGTAAAAGTTTCGACCAACTTACTCACAGAATATAAAGATGATTCTTTTACGCCAATAGCTATTTCTGGAAAAAAGTCATTGATTACGGCAACGGCACTTTCTAGTGGTGCATTTCCTGCACGCTCTCCCATACCATTTACGGTAACATGCAAACCATGAATTCCAGCTTTTATAGCTTCCATGACATTGGCAATGCTTAAATCATAATCATTGTGGGCATGAAAATCAAAATGGATAGAAGGATATCGAGTTGTGATTTTCGAAATGAACTCAAATGTTTCTGATGGGATCAATACTCCCAATGTATCTGGAAGTAAGATTCTTTTCACGGGCTGTTGTGTTAGGAAATCTAAATATTGAAACACATATTCAGGAGAATTACGCATGCCGTTGCTCCAGTCTTCTAGATATACATTTGTAGAAATGTTATTTTCTTGGGCTAATGCAATGGCTGCAGCAATTTCATCAAAGTGTTCTTGGGGAGTTTTTTTTAACTGATGCGTTAGATGATTCAAAGATCCTTTGGTTAATAAATTTTGAACTTTAGCACCTGTTTTTTTCATCCATTCAATAGATAATCCGCAATCTACAAAGGTGAGCACTTCTATTCTTTCTGTATAATTTTGTTTATTGGCCCAGGCCATAATGCCTTTTACTCCCTGAAATTCTCCGTCGCTCACTCGTGCAGAGGCAATTTCTATACGGTCAATATTTAATTCTTCGATCAATAATTGTGCAATGGTCAATTTTTCTGCAGCAGAAAAGGATACTCCTGAGGTTTGTTCACCATCACGGAGCGTTGTGTCCATTATTTCAATTTTTCTTTTCATCATTGTAAATTTGGAACCCAAAAAAATTCAGTTCTTTCAAGCTAGGTTTTAGGGTTTAAAATAGTGCTTAGTGCTGTGTTTTTAATTAAAAGGGACGTGTGTTTGCAAATTCTTTAATATCTTCTTTCATGTTCTGTAGGTAATCAATATCATCAAAACCGTTGACCATGTTGTTCTTTTTGTAGCCGTTAATGGCAAAAGATTCTTGCTGACCTGTGGTTAACAAGGTGATGGTTTGATTTGGTAAGTTGATTTCTAGTTGCGTAGAAGAATCCTCGGCAATGGCTTTAAAAATAGAATCGGCAAATTCGGGGCTCACCTGCACAGGCAAAACGCCAATATTTAGACAGTTTCCTTTAAAAATATCTGCAAAAAAACTAGACACTACAGCTCTAAATCCGTAATCATATACCGCCCAGGCGGCGTGTTCACGAGAAGAACCAGAGCCAAAATTTTTTCCGCCCACTAGAATTTTACCGCTATAAGTACTGTTATTTAAAACAAAATCTTCTTTAAGAGATCCGTCAGGGTTATATCTCCAGTCTCTAAAAAGATTGTCGCCAAAACCCTCTCGAGTAGTGGCTTTTAAGAAACGAGCTGGAATAATTTGATCCGTATCAACGTTTTCTATAGGTAGGGGTACCGCAGTGCTCGTTAGTATATTGAATTTATCGTATGCCATTTTTATTTTTTATTAGCTCCCAACCCTCGAAGGGGGAGTTGTTGGAGGCGAAAGTTATTTTCTTTAATTGTACTATTTACTATGTTGGGAATTCCCCTTTCGGGGGTTAGGGGCTACATTAATTTTCTTGGATCTGTTAAAACTCCGGTAACTGCAGCTGCAGCAGCCATAATTGGGCTAGCCAATAGCGTTCTCGAACCAGGACCTTGTCTTCCTTCAAAATTTCTGTTTGATGTACTTACCGCATATTTTCCAGCAGGAACTTTATCATCGTTCATGGCCAAGCAGGCAGAACAACCCGGCTGACGCAAGACAAAACCAGCGTCTGTTAAAATGTCTAAAATACCTTCATCTTTAATTTGTGCTTCTACCACGTGCGACCCTGGAACCAACCAAGCGGTAACATTGTCTGCTTTTTTTCTACCTTTTACAATTTCGGCGAAAGCCCTAAAATCTTCAATACGACCGTTAGTACAGCTCCCTAAGAAAACATAATCAATTGGTTTGCCTATCATCACGTCATCTTCATTAAAACCCATGTAGGCCAATGATTTTTTGTAGGTGTCGGCGCCACCTTCCACTTGACTTGCATTTGGAATAGTTGCCGAAATACCAATTCCCATCCCTGGATTAGTTCCGTAAGTAATCATGGGTTCAATAGCTGCTGCATTTATATTTAGTTCAGCATCAAAAACGGCGTCAGCATCGGTTTTTAAGGTTTCCCAATATGCAACTGCTTTTGTCCAAGCTTCGCCTTTTGGGGCATATAATCTTCCTTCAAGGAAATCAAATGTTTTTTGATCTGGAGCTATCATGCCACCTCGAGCACCCATTTCGATACTTAGGTTACAAACAGTCATACGGCCTTCCATAGACATTTCTTCAAAAACATTTCCTGCGTACTCAACAAAATAGCCTGTTCCTCCAGAAGTGGTCAGTTGAGATATGATATAAAGCGCTACATCTTTTGGCCCTACACCTTTGCTTAAAGTTCCGTTTACATTGATGCGCATTTTTTTTGGTTTGGGTTGCATGATGCATTGGGTAGCCAAAACCATTTCGACCTCCGAAGTTCCAATTCCAAAAGCGATAGCGCCAAAGGCACCGTGCGTAGAGGTGTGGGAATCTCCACAAACAATAGTAGCTCCCGGAAGTGTAATTCCGTTTTCAGGTCCTACAACATGCACAATTCCGTTTTTGTGATGTCCCAGTCCCCAATGAGAGATTCCATGAGCGGCTGCGTTGTCCTCTAAAGCTTGCAACTGGTTTGCAGACAACGGATCTTGTACGGGTAAATGTTGGTTTATGGTTGGGGTGTTGTGATCTGCAGTTGCAAATGTACGTTCTGGATATAAAACGGGTATTCCTCTTTCTTTTAAACCTAAAAAAGCTACTGGACTGGTAACTTCATGAATGAAATGACGGTCAATAAAAAAAATATCGGGCCCATCTTCTATTTTGCGCACCACGTGTGCATCCCATACTTTGTCAAATAATGTAGTACTCATTGTATCAATTTTAGTTTTGTGGCCAAATAGGCCTTAGGATAATCAAGAACGCAAAACTAAAAAAAGGAGTTAATGTATATTTTTGATTTTTCTAATTTATACGATGCCCAAAATCCCAACCGAATATTTCATAACTAAATTTCGTCTTTTTGACTTCTTTTTTTTAAGTGTGGTTTTTATTTTGATAAAATGTATCGTCGTTTTTTTTAATTTTTGATATTTATTGAATAGTTAGTATTTGTAT
>NZ_MTCA01000276.1:0-3495 GCF_002150205.1 Flavobacterium sp. FPG59
TATATTATTCCATTTAACAATTAATTAACAACTAATAAAAAGACATGGTTAGATATATTTAAAACGAAGTTTTGTTTTTTCTATTTTAGTTTTAAAGTTGATGAAAAGCATAAAAAAACCCAAAAGAAATTCTTTTGGGTTAGATATTTAGTACAACTTAAATGTTTAAATAGAATTTAATCATTCATGGAAATTAAAAACTCCTCGTTGTTTTTAGTTTTCTTAAATCTGTCATTTACAAAGTCCATGGCTTCAATAGGATTCATATCAGAAAGGTATTTTCTCATAATCCACATTCTTTGCAATGTTTTTTGATCTAATAATAAGTCATCACGTCTTGTACTTGATGATGTTAAGTCAATTGCTGGAAAAATACGTTTGTTAGCAATTTTTCTATCTAATTGCAACTCCATATTTCCTGTACCCTTAAATTCTTCAAAAATAACTTCATCCATTTTAGATCCTGTTTCAGTTAAAGCTGTGGCAATAATACTGAGAGATCCTCCATTTTCTACATTACGAGCAGCTCCAAAAAAACGTTTTGGTTTTTGTAGCGCGTTCGCATCAACACCACCACTTAATACTTTACCAGATGCAGGTTGAACAGTATTATACGCTCTAGCCAAACGGGTAATGGAATCTAATAAAATAACAACATCATGACCACATTCTACTAATCTCTTAGCTTTTTCAAGAACAATGTTAGCAATTTTCACGTGTTCTTGTGGCTCTCTGTCAAAAGTAGATGCAATTACTTCACCACGAACACTACGTTGCATATCTGTAACTTCCTCTGGACGCTCGTCAATTAATAGAACGATCAAATAAACTTCAGGATGATTGGCGGCAATAGCATTTGCAATTTCTTTAAGCAACATGGTTTTACCTGTTTTAGGCTGTGCAACAATCATACCACGCTGTCCTTTTCCTATTGGAGAAAACAAATCGATGATGCGGGTTGAAACCGTACTTTGCTTTTCGGCCAATTTGAATTTCTCTGATGGAAAAACTGGTGTTAAGTGTTCAAATGAAACTCTATCACGAACTACTTGAGGATCGTGTCCGTTGATTTTTAAAACGCGTACCAATGGAAAAAACTTCTCTCCTTCTTTTGGCGGACGTACAACTCCTTTAACTGTATCTCCTGTTTTTAATCCAAAAAGTCTAATTTGTGAAGTAGATAAATAAATATCATCTGGTGATGCTAAGTAATTGTAATCCGAAGATCGCAAGAAACCATAACCATCAGGCATCATTTCTAGAACTCCTTCGCTTTCTATAATTCCATCAAATTCAAAATCGGCAGCAGCAAAATTGCTTTTCTTATTTTTAAAATTTGGGTTTTGATTTCCGTTGGTATTGGTGTTTCCGTTTCCGTTTTGCTTATTCAGCTGATTCGGATTTATTTTTTTTGTTAATAAAGGTTGCTCTGTTTTAACAACGGTAGTAGTTTCAGCAGTTGGTTCCGCATCAGTCTCTGTTGTTTTAACTTCTTCTTTATTTTTCTTCAGCGCTATTTTTTTCTCGTATGCTGATTTATTAAACTTTATAATCTTTCCTCTCTTTGTATCAACTTCATCATTAGTCGGTGTAGGCGCTGGAGTTTCCTCTGTTTTTGTAGCATCAGTGGCAACATCATCAGGTATCACAGTAGCAATTTGCTCGGCAGTTACAGCTGTATCAGTATCAAAAAGCGTGTTTTTTTCCTTTTTTTGACTAGGTGCTTTTTTTGCAGGAAGTATTCTTGTTCTTTTTGTTTTTTGCTCTTCAAGATTCTCGCTAGATTTTGCAACATTCTCCGGTACAGTACTAAGTGCTTGTTGCTCTAGTATTAAACCAATTAATGTTTCTTTTTTTACACCGTTAAACTTTATGGTTTTTGCTAATTTAGCAATTTCTTGAAGCTCAGAAAGCTTCATTTCTTTTAATGCAGAAATATCAAACATGAATGTTCTAGGAATTTAATTAATTTTGTTGGAGATGTTATAAAAGATAGGTGGTAATTTTTAAATCAACTAACCGCAGTATGAAGTTCTTACGGTATTATGATGCAATAATACGAATAAAAAGTTAGCATACAATAGTATTTTTAAAAAAGAAAATATATTTTTGTAAAACAAATCTAAAAAATGATACAACGAATTCAAACCGTATACCTGGCATTAGTATTCATTATGACTGGTATTTTATTGTTTTTCTTACCACTTTGGACCTTAAATGATGGAAAAGCATATTATTTTATGCAAAATCAAATTTACACCATCATTCTTGGACTAAGTACTATGTTGACATTGGTAAGTATCATTTCATTCAAAAAGAGACAAAATCAATTTGTTATGGGCAGGTTGAATATCATATTAAATATGATTTTATTAGGATTGTTTGTTTATCGTTCGCTAAATTTATCTGGAGAAACACCTGCTGTTTCTGAGAAAGGTATTGGGATGTTTCTACCTGTACTTGCTATCGTGTTTTTAGTTTTGGCTAATAAGGCGATCAAGAAAGATGAAGATCTTGTAAAATCTGTGGACAGATTGAGGTAATCCTATAATTTTTTATTTATTAGTGCGAAGAAAACCCGAATTAATTTTCGGGTTTTTTTGTGACTAATTAAAATGATACGCTAAATTATTACACTACATTGTTATCATTTGACAAACATTTCAATTACAATAAATTTTCAAAATTTTGTAAGAAAAAATAAATACAAAATCAAATTAGTATCTGTTATTTTTTTATATATTTGATTATACTAAAAGTTTATGCCTGATAAAATCCGAATTCACCTTGCAGATGACCATCAAATATTAATTGATGGTATTAAAACGCTACTCAACACTAACCCTCACTTTGAAGTCGTTGGTTTTTCAGTAAATGGATCTAATTTGTATCAAGAAGTTATTCAAAACAGTTCTGATATATTAGTATTGGATATCAATATGCCCGAGAAAGATGGTATACAAGTCATTAAAGAGTTTGCTTCAAAAGGATTCCCTTGTAAGATTATAATTTTATCTAGTCATGATGATTTAAGAATCATTAAAGAAGTTATGAAATTAGGTTCAAGTGGCTATTTGACCAAGAAATGTGCAGGAGAAAATATTGTTGAAGCTATTCAAGCTGTTCACAATGGGGAAGAATATTTTTGTAGGTCTGTTAGAGAGAAAATATTTAGTTCTGCTACCAAAGAAAATCCAAAATTAAACAAGCTTGATCAAAATGGAGATCTTCTCTTAACAGATAGAGAACTTGAGATTATAACATTAATTGCCCTTGAATTTAGCGGAAAAGAAATCAGCGACCAACTCTTTATCAGTATGAATACTGTAGAAACACATCGTAAAAATATTATGAAAAAATTAGACGCAAAAAACTCCATTAGTTTGGTTAAATATGCTCTTAAAAACAAGCTTATAAAATCGTGATTTTGCTTCAAACCAATCATAAATTCATAACTTGGATTAAATTTTCATTTCACAACTAACTACAATAGCA
>NZ_MTCA01000072.1:0-13680 GCF_002150205.1 Flavobacterium sp. FPG59
TTTCACAATACATACCCAAAACGTGACAGTTTGGCTAATCAAATTGTGACAAATAAAAAACCATTATTAACAAAAAGCTACCAACTTGCTGACAAAAAAGATTGTTTTGAATATACCACCGAAGTACTTCTAACACAATTAGAAACAGGTAGTTATTTGGTCTATTTTGAATGTGAAACTGACTCCAATGAAACAAAAGGATTTGGTTTTGAAACCATCACAGTTTCGAATATTTCAGTCTTGGCAAATACACAAAATGGTACTGAATATTACACTGTTTTAGACAGAAAAACAGGAAAACCACTTGAAGACGTTACTATAAAAATACTAAATAAAACCCTAAAAACAGATAAAAACGGACTCGCTTTCTATAAAAAAGAAAATTACAATCAAGATTACGAACCTATACAATTCTCAACAAAAAACGACACCCTATTCATCCACAAAGGAAATTTACCAAATAGACATGATTATACAAAAACCATAGATAAGAAAATTAGAAGAAGAGTGGAATTTTACCTGGACCGAGCTATTTACAGGCCAGGACAGACGGTTTATTTCAAAGGAATTGCATTTCAAAAAAACAAAGACCAATCAAGTGTTGTTCCCAATACTTCATTCCTAATAAGCATTCATGATCCTAATTACAACAACCTAAAAGAATTTGAAGTTACCACAAATGAGTTTGGTTCTTTTTCTGGTGAATTCATTTTGCCAAAAACGGGCTTGACGGGAGATTTTAGAATTCAAGCAAAACAAACTGCAGCTTACACCAAAAATATTTCTTCTGACATTACAGGAGACGAACAACCTTTGTTAAATAATATAACTTTTGAAAACTCATCAACTTATTTTAAGGTTGAGGAATACAAGCGTCCGAAGTTTGAAGTGACTTTTGAACCTAAAAAAGAAAGCTTTCAGGTAAATCAATCAGTTACCGTAAAAGGAACTGCCAAAACATTTGCTGGAAGCACTATTTCGGATGCCAAAGTAACATACACCATAACTCGTTTTACGAATTCTTTCAGAAATTACTATAGTAACGAGCCCGAAGAAACTTTAATTAGCAGCGAAACCAAAACAGATGCTTCTGGTAAATTTGTGATTGATTTCATTGCACAACCGTCTAAAAATGCGACTAAGGAACAGCTTCCTATTTTCAATTATCGAATAAACGCAAGCGTTACCGATATTAATGGAGAAACACATACTGCCGTTACTACTATTAAAGTAGGCTACCATGATTTGGTATTGAATGCTTTTATAGCTAACAGCATCGAAACGAAAAACAAAAATGAAATTACCCTGAGCAGCACAAATTTAAATGAAGAATTTAAAGCTATAAAAGGAGAAATAAAATTATATTTCGTAAGTCCGTTTGAAAAAAAATTCAAATCTAGAGTTTTCACACAACCCGAAATCGCTACTATTTCGGATGCCGATTTTGAAAAATTATTTCCTTACGAAGTTAACCAATCTCAAACATCCAAAAAACCAAATGAAATCTTACTGTTTTCTAAAAAAATAGATACTGAAAAGGACAAAAACATCGCACTCGATTTCATTACCGATTATCAATCTGGAAATTATAAAGTTGTATTTTCGGCCAAAGATAGTTTTGAAAACCCTATCGAAACTGTTTCTAATTTCTCAATCATACAAAGCAAAGACAAGTACAACCCAAATAAATTATTTACTATTGAGCAAATCAACAAAGACCCAAAAAAGGATGGTTTTGTAACCGTTGAAATCCGCTCTGCATTAGACTCATTACATATTCATACTACTGCCAATTATAAAAACGGCACTTTTAATGAACAAGACATTGTTTTACAAAACAAACAAGCTATAGTCACTATTCCCCTTCAAAAAGATTTCGAAAAGTCTCTAAAAGTTGGTTTCCAAAGTGTATTTGAGAACCAAGCATTTACGGAACAACTAGAAGTTGCATTAAAATCTGAGGAACCTAAAATGGAAATTTCAGTGGAAAGTTTTAGAAATAAAATTCAGCCTGGAACTATTGAAAATTGGTCATTCAAATTGAATGCTTCTAATACTAATTTGGAGGCTGAAATTTTGGCTTCTATGTATGACAGTTCTTTAGACCAGTTTACAAAAACGTCGTGGGAGGCATTAAATTTTAATGATTTTAGTAGAAATAATATCTACTTCAAAACAAGTTTAGGATTTGACAAAACGTATATCTATTTTCAGAATTTAAATTTAGAATCAATTCCATTAAATCTTCTAAATGAAGTTACCCTCCTAAAATGGTTTGGCTTTAATTTTAATGAATCAACTTATGGAAATGGAATGTCTTTCTATGACATAAAAGATAAAAAACTTGGAAGTGAAATGATTAAAGGAGATCCTGATGCAGTACTATCTGAGGAACCATTAGGAAGAGGCATCGCAGCAGCAGTTGAACAGGTTCGTGAAACCCCGCCAGCTCCTAAGGTTGATATGGTAAAATTCAAAAAACCTATTGTCATTCGGGGAAATAGCACTTCATCTGAAAAAAATGGTGCTTTATACATAGTAGACGGAGAACCTATGAATGATGCACAAATAAAATCAATTGCTCCAAATGACATTATTGACATCGAAGTTTTAAAAGCCGAAAAAGCCACCGCATTGTACGGCGAAAAGGGAAAAAATGGTGTCATCATCATCACCACAAAAAAAGCACTTGAAGCCTTAACACAAGTAAAAGCAAGAAAAAATCTTTCTGAAACTGCTTTCTTTTACCCAAATCTAAAAACCGATGACAAAGGGAAACTGAGTTTCAGTTTTAGTGCACCAGAGGCTTTAACCAGTTGGAAACTCCGTTTGTTAGCGCATAACAAAGCCGCTGTTTCAGGGTATTTAGAAAAAATGACCGTTACTCAAAAAGAACTGATGATTACTCCTAATTTTCCTCGTTTTTTTCGAGAAAGAGATTCAATCGTGATTACAGCCAAAATTGCAAACATCACCAATGAAACTAAAAAAGGAATGGCCGTTTTGCAACTTTTTGATGCTACTACCATGCAAGCAGTTGATGTTAAAATGGCAAATAATAACACCGTCAAAAACTTCACTATTGCAGCATTTGGAAACACATCTGTAAATTGGAAAATCTATATTCCTGAAGGGTTACAAGGAGTTCAATATAAAATAGTAGCAAAAGCAGGAGACTTTTCAGATGGTGAAGAAAACATTGTACCTGTTTTAACGAATAGCATGCTTGTCACGGAGAGCATTCCGGTTTGGGTTAGAGACAATTCTAAGAAAGAGTATTCACTTGAAAATTTAAAAAACAACACCTCTACTACTTTAAAAAACCATCAATTTACCTTTGAGTACACCTCAAATCCTACTTGGCTCGCCATACAATCCTTGCCATACTTAATGGAATACGAACACGAATGTGCTGAACAAACTTTTGCACGTTTCTATTCGAATGCTTTAGCATCAGAAATTATTTCAAGCAACCCAAAAATTGAAAGTCTTTTTAAAACTTGGACAGCAAACAAAAAAACTAACTCCAAACTGGAGGAGAATGAAGAATTAAAGTCAATAATTCTAGCCGAAACGCCATGGATTAATGATGCAAAAAGTGATGCCGAAAAAAAGAAAAACCTAGCTTTACTTTTTGATTTGGAGAAAATGAAAAGTGCGCAAGAAATTGCTTTTTCCAAATTAAAACAGAAACAAAAACCTTCTGGAGGCTTTGGCTGGTTTGACGGCGGAAATGAAAGCGAATACATTACAAGACATATCTTAGCAGGTCTAGGACATTTATCAAAATTAAGCACAACGACTAACAGTACTGAAAAAATAGCACAAATTGCTAAAACAGGTATTCCATTCTTAGACCAAAAGTTTTTAGAACAACATAAGAATAGGATAACAGCAGTAACTCCATCAGAAAAAATAATTTGGCACAATCCATACTCTGAATTGCATTACCTCTATACGCGTAGCTTTTATGTAGAGCAGCAACCTCTTTCTGATACGATAAAGAAAGCTTCAAAATGGTATATCGAAACTGTAAAAAAAGATTGGCTATCCTATTCCTTATATGAAAAAGGTTTGGCAGCAATAACATTAAATCGATTTGGTGAAAAAGATACCGCAAAAAGAATAATCGAAAGCTTAAAAGAAACAGCCTCTAACAATGAAGATTGGGGCATGTACTGGATTGCCAACAAGGTAGGCTGGTATTGGCATCAAGCACCAATTGAAACGCAAGCTTTGCTTATTGAGGCTTTCGCCGAAGTGACAAACGACAAGAAAGCAGTAGACGAAATGAAAGTATGGTTGTTAAAAAACAAACAAGTTAAGAACTGGCCTACCACAAAAGCAACTACCGAAGCTGTCTACGCACTACTAATGCAAGGAACCGATTGGTTGAATGTAAAAGACAATACCGTGATCAAAATTGGCGACGAAAAAATACTTACCAAAAAACTCTCCGAAAACGAAAAAGAGGCTGAAACTGGTTATGTAAAACTCAACTGGAAATCAGATGAAATCAAAAAAGAAATGGGAACTATTAGCATTCAAAACAAATCAAATGTCCCTGGATTTGGTGGGATTTATTGGCAATATTTTGAAGAATTAGATCAAATAAAAAATAATTCGGGAGGTATTTTATCGGTTGCAAAAGAATTGTTCATCAAAAAAAACACAGCTAATGGTGATGTTTTACAAAAAATAAATGCAGCAATTCCATTACAAATTGGAGATTTAGTTACCGTAAGATTAATTATTAGGGCAAAGGAAGACATGGAATTTGTTCATTTAAAAGACCTAAGAGCCTCTTGTTTTGAACCCGTAAATGTACTATCTGAATACCAATACAAGGGAGGATTAGGATTTTACAACAGTACAAAAGATGCTGCAACTCATTTCTTTTTTGATTACATAAACAAAGGAACCTATGTATTAGAATATGATATTCGCGTCAATAATGCGGGAGTATTTTCAAACGGAATTACAACAATTCAAAGTATGTACGCCCCAGAATTCAGCAGTCATACCAAAGGGATTCGTATAAAAGTTATAAACTAAATGAATAATGTCACAAAAAAAATCCGCTTCAATTTCTTGAAGCGGATTTACAATTTAAAAAAGTGAAATTAGTCGTTCAACATTTTCCACAATTTGTCTTTTAATTCTGTAAGTCCTTGTTGCGCTACAGAAGATATAAACATATACGGAATATCTTTGAAAGACGCATCAAGTTCTGTTTTCAATTCTGCTTTTAACTCATCATCCAGCATGTCGCATTTAGAAATAACTAATAAACGCTCTTTATCTAGCATTTCTGGGTTGTATTTGGTCAACTCATTCACAAGAATATCATATTCTCCTTTGATATCTGGTGTATCAACAGGAACTAAAAATAACAATGTAGAGTTACGCTCAATGTGTCTTAAAAAATAATGTCCAAGACCTTTACCCTCGGCAGCTCCTTCAATAATTCCCGGAATATCAGCAATAACAAAAGATTGAAAATCTCTGTACGCCACAATTCCTAAATTAGGTTTTAACGTTGTAAAAGGATAATCAGCAATTTTTGGCTTAGCCGAAGTCAAAACAGATAATAAAGTTGACTTACCTGCATTAGGAAAACCAACTAAACCTACATCAGCAAGTACCTTCAATTCTAAAATAACATCCATTTCTACTCCTGGTAAACCTGGCTGAGAGTATCGTGGCGTTTGATTGGTTGAGCTTCTAAAATGCCAGTTTCCTAATCCACCTTTGCCACCGCGTGAAAGGACTTGTTTTTCGCCTTCCTCAGTAATTTCAAATAAAATTTCTCCTGTTTCCTTATCTTTAACTACAGTACCAAGTGGTACCTCAATGTATTTATCTTCCCCATCAGCTCCAGTACTCCTATCTCCACTTCCATCGCCGCCATTTCCTGCTTTGATATGTCTTGCAAATTTCAAATGAAAAAGCGTCCATAAACTTTTATTCCCTACAAGATAAACGTGTCCACCTCTTCCACCATCACCACCATCTGGCCCACCATATTGTATGAACTTTTCTCTATGCAAGTGCGTAGATCCTTTTCCACCTTTTCCAGATGAAACATATATTTTAACGTAATCTACAAAATTTCCCTCAGTCATTTTTTTTAGTATTCAGTTTTAATTCTAGTTTAAATAGTAATTAACTAACTAGCGTAAAACTATTTTAATCTTTTAAGGCTTTCACCATTACTTTATCAATCTTCACACCATCCATATCGATAACCTCCAATTCAAATTTTTGCCAAATCAATTTCTCACCTTGTTTGGGTATGTGTGACAATTCAGTCATTATTAAACCACTTAGCGTAGTGACTTCATAATCATTTATTAATTCGTCTAATTCAAAATAGGTCAAGAAATCATGCAACGAATAATGTCCATCAACTAGCCACGAACCATCTTCTCTTTCTATCAATTGAAAATCATCCTTATAAAAATCAGAAGCATCACCTACCAATGCTTCAAGAATATCATTCAGTGTAATTACTCCTTGAAAAACACCATATTCATCAGACACAAATGCATAATGAATCCCTGATTTCTTGAAATTTTCTAGCGCGACATAGGCAGTTGTTTGCTCCATCATAAAAGGAGCTTCGGTCATGATTGATGCTAAATTAAACTCATCGTTTTCAAAATGAGCAAAAATATTTTTAAGGTTCACCACACCTACTATATCATCGTAATTTTCATTAAAAACAGGATAGATAGAGTGTAATTCCTTGAGCATAAACTCTCTTACCTTTTCCTTATCTGCATGAAGTGGTAAAAAAACAACCGACTTGCGATGCGTCATCAAAGAATTGATTTTTCGGTCACCAATATGAAAAACACGCTCCACAATATCTTGTTCAATTTCTTGAACTTCTCCACCCTCAGTTCCTTCCTTAATAATAGCTTTTATTTCTTCCTCGGTTACTTTTCCATCAGCTGTTGGTTTAATTTGCAAAACATCTAATAAAAAATCTGTAGAAGTTGTGAGAAGCCAAATAAAAGGCGCTGTCACAATAGATACCATTTTCATTGGCAAAGCAACTGCCTTAGCAATCCCTTCTGGATGATTTAGTCCTATTCGTTTGGGTAACAATTCTCCTAAAACCAAAGAGAAAAAAGTCAATACTACCACAACTAAACCTACTGCAACTGGCTGTGTATACGGTTTTAAAAATTCAAAACCACTTACAAAAACCTCTACATCTTGAGTAATCTTATCACCACTGTAAATACCCGTTAAAATCCCAATCAGAGTAATACCTATTTGTACCGTTGATAAAAATTTATTGGGAGAATTTGCAAGGTCCAATGCTATTTTAGCACTTTTATTGCCTTTTTTTGCTGCTGTCTCTAATCGGTTTTTTCGAGCTGAAATCAATGCTATTTCTGACATTGAGAACACTCCGTTTAGTAATATCAGAAAAAATATTATTAGTATTTCCAATTTTTTAATGGATTCGTTTATATCTCTTGTTCTGCGTATTTGAAATTATCAATTATAAATTATCAATCACTGCACTTACTCTTTCCGTAATTTCAGCAATGGAACCAATCCCGTCTACGATGAAAAACTTGTTTTGATTTTTATAAAAATCCATCAAAGGAGCGGTTTTTTCATTGTACTCTTGGTATCTGTTTCTGATTTTTTCTTCGTCTTGATCATCAACTCTACCACTTGTTTTACCTCTTTCAAGTAAACGTTGAATTAAAATCTCATCGTCAGCCTCAAGCGCAATAGTAGCTGCAACTTTTGATCCAATAGATTCTAAAAAAACATCTAATGCTTCTGCTTGAGAAAGTGTTCTTGGATACCCGTCAAATAAAACACCATTTGTATCTGGATGTTTATTTACTTCATCAATTAGCATTTTAGTAGTTAATTCATCAGGTACAAGATCCCCAGCATCCATGTAAACACGAGCTTGTTTGCCTAACTCGGTATCATTTTTTAAATTAAATCTAAAAACATCACCAGTTGAAATGTGAGTTAACTTGTATTTTTCTTTTAAAAACTCTGCTTGAGTTCCTTTTCCAGCTCCTGGTTTGCCAAATAAAACGATATTAATCATGTTGTTTTGTAGTTATTCTTTTAATTTATATACTTCAGGTAAGTTTCTTCCAAGTCCGTCATAATCTAAACCGTATCCTACAATAAATTTATTAGGAATTCGAATTCCGATGTAATCAATTTTGATGTCTTTCTGGTATGCTTCAGGCTTAAAAAAAAGTGTTGCAATTTTAAAATGTTTCACATTTTGTTTTTTAAACAATTCTTTTAGTTCAACCAAAGTATTCCCCGTATCTACTATATCCTCAATAATAACTACAGATCTACCGGTAAAATCTTGATTAATTCCTATCAATTGCTTTACCTCATTCGTTGAAGAAGTACCCTCATACGAAGCCATTTTTATAAACGAAACCTCACATGGTTTTTTATATTGTTTTACAAAATCAGCTACTACCATAAAAGCACCGTTAAGCACTCCTACAAAAATAGGCGTTTCATCAGCAAAATCTGCCTCAACTTGTGATACCATTTTAGCTATAGCAAAATCAATTTCTTTTGCCGAAATAAATGGAACAAATTGTTTATCGTGAAGTTGTATCATTATTTTTGTATTTAAAATAATGGGCAAAGATAGCAATTTCTCACTTTACATCTTAGAATAATTGTTACAAGAATAGCCATACTTTAAAATTAAAAAAAATCTTTTATGGTAAATCAAGAATTGTATCAAAAAATACAAGAAAGCACGGCTCACGTAGCCAGTAAAGCAGTAAATTCTCAATACATTTTGAGCAATCCAGACTTGATGCCAGATTTTTTTAAAATTGTTCTTTCAACATCAGACAAAAATCATCACAAAGCTTGTTGGATCTTAGAAATGATTTTAGAAAAAGACTTGCATCTACTTTTTAATTATTTAGATCAATTTTGCGAGACCTTACCTTTATATACAAACTACAGTGCCTTGAGATCCATATCAAAAATTTGCATGTTTCTATCACTACATGCTTCCCTTACCGAAAAGCAAGAAAAACTCTTGATAGAAAGCAGCTATGACTGGCTCATAGATCCTAACGGAAAAGTAGCCACAAAGGCTTATGCCATAAGAACACTTTACCAAATGGGTAAAAAAAATACAGAAATCCATGCTAATCTGGCCAGAATACTAACTGATGATTACACTAAATATTCATCTGCTTACAAAGCAGTTGCTAGAGAAATCATGAAGAAAATTGCTTAGTATTTTTCGGTTTGACCATTAACAAGTATCTTTGCAGGACATACAACTACTACTTACAAATAACCGCAACACGTTATTTGTAAAGAAATAAAACAACAACACAATGAACTACTTTTCATCTGATTTTAAATTAGGAATTCTAGGAGGTGGACAATTAGGCAAAATGCTATTGACCGATACCCGAAAGTTTGACATACAAACCTTGGTTTTAGAACCAAATGAAGAATCACCTGCAAGATACAGTTGCAATGCTTTTTACCAAGGAAGTTTAATGGATTATGACACCGTTTATCAATTTGGAAAAATGGCAAATCTATTAACTATTGAAATTGAAAATGTAAACTTAGATGCTTTAGACGCACTAGAATCGGAAGGTTTACCAATATTCCCATCGCCAAAAACATTGCGAATGATTCAGAATAAAGGTCGTCAAAAAGATTTTTATGTCGAAAATAACATTCCAACTTCACCTCATCAACGTTTTGTAGATTTAAATGATTTAAGAAAATCATTAGAGAAAGACGAATTAGAATTTCCTTTTGTGTGGAAATGTGCTCAATTTGGCTATGATGGAAACGGTGTAAAAGTATGTCGCTCAGCAATAGACTTAGTAAAATTACCAGATGTTGAATGCATCGCTGAACAAATGGTTCCGTTCAAAAATGAGTTGGCAGTTATTGTTGTTCGTTCTGCTTCGGGCGAAGTAAAAACCTACCCTGTTGTTGAAATGGAATTCCATCCTGAAGCCAATCAAGTTGAATATGTGATTTGTCCCGCCAGAATTGATGATAATGTGGCGCAAAAAGCAATCGAAATAGCATTAAAAGTTTCTGAAGCGTTTAATCACGTTGGATTATTAGCTGTGGAAATGTTTCAAACCGAAGACGATGAAATTTTAGTCAATGAAGTCGCTCCAAGACCACACAATTCCGGGCATTATTCTATTGAAGCAAGTTACACCTCTCAATTTGAAAATCATTTACGCGCCATTTTAAACCTACCTTTAGGAAATACGGATAGTAAAGTTGCCGGAATTATGGTAAATTTGGTTGGCGAAGAAGGTTTTTCGGGTCCAGTACTTTATGAAAACATCGAAAAAATAATGGCAATTGATGGCGTTACACCTCACATCTACGGCAAAAGAGAAACAAGACCTTTCCGAAAAATGGGTCATGTTACAATTGTAAATGAAAACATGATTGAAGCGAGGAGAATTGCGGAAGAAGTTAAGAATAGTATAAGAGTGATTTCATAAATTAAAAGATTGAAAAATTGAAAGATTGAAAAATTGGTTTGCAACAAAATTTAAAATTCCACTCTAAAATCTTTAAATTCTTAAATCTTTAAATCTTTAAATAAAAAATAATGAAAGTAGCCATCATCATGGGAAGTATTTCGGATATGCCGGTAATGCAAGAAGCCATCGACATATTAAAAGGATTTGATATCGAAACTGAAGTTGATATCGTTTCGGCACACAGAACACCTGAAAAATTATTTGATTTTAGTAAAAATGCTCACAATCGCGGTATCTCAGTAATCATTGCTGGTGCTGGTGGCGCGGCGCATTTACCTGGAATGGTTGCTTCTATGTCACCGCTTCCTGTTATTGGCGTTCCTGTAAAATCGAGCAATTCTATTGATGGTTGGGATTCGGTTTTGTCAATACTTCAAATGCCTGGTGGCGTTCCAGTAGCAACAGTTGCGCTTAATGGAGCCAAAAATGCCGGAATCCTTGCCGCGCAAATCATCGGTAGTCACGATCAATGTGTGTTAGACAAAATCATTTTTTATAAAGAAGGATTAAAACAAGCTGTTGATAAAGCGGCATCTGAATTGAAAAAATAATTAATTGCACAAAGTTACACGAAGTTCAACACAGAGTCACACAAAATTCTCTGAGAAACTTTGTGAAAAAAACTTTGTGAAACTCTGTGATACAAAAATGAAAACACTTACCTCAACATTCAATACCAAACACAATACAGCACCATTTTCGGCAATAAAACTAAAAGATTACAAACCTGCTTTTATCGAAAACATCGCTGCCGCAAAAGCTGAAATTGATGCCATCATTACTAATTCTAATGTTCCAACTTTTGAAAACACGATTGTTGCTTTAGATTTTGCTGGTGAACAATTGGATAGATTATCTTCAATTTTCTTCAATTTGAATTCAGCTGAAACTAATGACGAAATGCAAAAAATCGCTCAAGAGGTTTCTCCGTTGTTAACTGAATTTAGTAATGATATTGCCTTAAACGAATATTTGTTCAAAAAAGTTAAATCCGTTTATGATCAAAAAGATTCGTTGATATTAACTACGGAAGAAGCTACTTTATTAGACAAAAAATTCAAAGGATTTTCTAGAAATGGAGCCTTATTGAATGAAGAAGACAAATTAAAATTACGCGATATCGACACCGAATTAGCCAAAATTAAATTGACGTATGGCGAAAATGTTTTGGCTGAAACCAACAACTATCAATTACATATCACCAACGAAGAGGATTTAAAAGGTTTACCTGATGGCGCCAAAGAAATGGCCGCAAGTTTGGCTAAATCAAAAGAATTGGAAGGTTGGGTTTTCACTCTTGATTTCCCGAGTTACTTGCCTTTTGTAACCTATGTTGACAATCGTGAATTACGAAAAGAAATTGCCATTGCTGCCGGAAAAAAATCATTTCAAGACAACGAATTCGACAATAAAGAGAACGTAAAACGTATTGTTGAATTACGTCATAAACGCGCTAATTTATTGGGATACAAATCACATTCTGATTTTGTTTTGGAAGAAAGAATGGCTCAAAATCCTGAAAAAGTGCTGTCTTTTTTAAATGATTTATTAGAAAAAGCAAAACCTGCTGCTCAAAAAGAATTTACTCAATTAACCGCTTTCGCAAAAGACCTAGACGGAATTGATCAATTAGAAAAATGGGATGGCGCCTATTATTCTGAGAAATTAAAACAAAAACTATTCAACTTTGATGATGAGATTTTGAAACCTTATTTCAAGTTAGAAAATGTTTTAAACGGAGCTTTCACGATTGCTGACAAACTATTCGGAATTACTTTTAAAGAAGTTTTTGATATTGACAAGTACCACGAAGATGTTCAAACTTTTGAAGTTTTGGATTTTGAAGGACAATTAGTTGCTCTTTTCTATGCTGATTTTTTCCCAAGAAAAGGCAAACGAAATGGCGCTTGGATGACTTCTTATAAATCACAAGCAATAAAAAATGGAATCAATGAAAGACCACATGTTTCGATTGTTTGTAATTTCACACCGCCAACAGAGACTAAACCATCTTTATTAACTTTCAATGAAGTTACGACCTTATTCCACGAATTTGGTCACGCTTTACACGGAATGTTAGCCAATACAACTTATCCAAGTTTATCTGGAACTTCGGTTTATTGGGATTTTGTGGAATTGCCAAGCCAAGTAATGGAAAACTGGTGCTACGAACCAGAAGCATTGGCTTTGTTTGCAAAACATTATGAAACGGGTGAAGTTATCCCTCAAGAATATGTAGAAAAAATCAAAGAAAGTGCAAGTTTTTTAGAAGGTATGGCCACTTTAAGACAGATCAGTTTTGGACTTTTAGATATGACCTATCACGGGAAATCTCAAACCATTGAAGATGTCAAAGCTTTTGAAAAACAAGCTATGGCAGGCACGAGTTTATACCCTGATGTTGCTGAGAATTGCATGAGCACGTCGTTTTCACATATTTTTCAAGGTGGTTATTCATCAGGATATTACAGTTACAAATGGGCCGAAGTTCTAGATGCTGATGCATTTGCTTATTTCCAGGAAAAAGGAATTTTCAATAAAGAAGTGGCAACGAAATTCAAAGACAACGTCCTTTCTAAAGGTGGCACTGAATTACCAATGGAATTGTATAAAAAATTCAGAGGTCAAGAACCAAAGGCAGATGCGTTGTTGAAACGCGCTGGTCTTTTGTAGAAATCACATAATGATCAAGTTATGAGAAAATTATTTTATTCTTCAATTGTAGCATTGTTTCTTTTGAGCTGCAAAAAAGAAAGAAATACTAATAATTTCGATGACATTATTCATTTTGTCATTACTGATGAAATTGCTAGTAAAAATGATACTGTAAAAAAATTTAATGAAGTCTTTTCAAGCGTTAATGGACATAAAATAAATTTTCAAACTTTTGATCAAGAGCTTATTGCATATGGTTACATAAAAAATCCTGTGCCCAAAGAAAAGATTAAAAAAATTGATGAATTCCTAACAAATGATATTAATTACGAAAGTCATTTAACAGCATGCGTTCCGTCATACAGAGATATATTAATTTTAAAGAAAAATAATAAAACTGTCAGTGTTTTGAAACTCTGTTTTGAATGTGGTATGGTTGATAAATATGGAGTTATAG
>NZ_MTCA01000171.1:0-6603 GCF_002150205.1 Flavobacterium sp. FPG59
TTTACCAAAATCAATATTATGAAAATAGGTATTATCAATGGTCCAAACCTAAATTTATTAGGAAAACGCGAACCTGAAGTTTATGGAAACCAAACATTTGAAGACTACTTCACTATTTTAGAAAAAAAATACATGAACGTTGAGTTCCGTTATTTTCAGAGTAATATTGAAGGTGAATTGATTGATAAAATACAAGAATTTGGTTTTTCATTTGATGGTATCATTCTCAATGCTGGTGCATACACACATACCTCTATAGGAATAGGAGATGCTGTAAAAGCAATATCAACTCCCGTAATTGAAGTTCATATTTCGAATACGTTTTCTAGAGAAAGCTTTAGACATCAATCCTATATTTCTGGAAATGCTAAAGGTGTCATTCTAGGTTTTGGTTTGCAAAGTTATGATTTAGCTGTACTTTCTTTTGAACAAAAATAATTAACAATACCTTAAGTTATTGTTTAACAAATAATTAATAACCTATGTAAAAAGTACTGCTATTTTTGTGGAAGAAAAAACTTTCATGAAAAAATACTACCTCTTACTCTTATTAGTTTCTACATTTGTTTGCCAAGCGCAAATAAAAGGAAATGTCACTGACGAAAAAGGCAATCCGTTAGCATTTGTAAACATCTTTCAAGAAGATACTTATAATGGAACTACCTCAAACGAATTAGGGAATTACGAATTTAATGTACTCCCAAAGGGAAAACAAACATTAGTTTTTCAATTTTTAGGATTCAAAACTCAAAAAATTGCTATTGAAACTGCAAAGCTACCTTATACTTTGAATGTTAAACTAGTTGAGGAAAGTTTTTCACTAAATGAAGTAATCATAAACACCAAAAGTAATCCCGCCATTGCCATTATAAAAAATGCTATTGCAAATAGGGATTTTAATACTAAAAACACCAATAAATACCGTGCAGATTTCTATTCCCGTGGTATATTCAAACTGAAAAATGCTCCTAAAAAAATCTTTGGCCAAAAAATAGGCGATTTAAATGGCGCATTAGACTCAACAGGGACAGGAATTATATCTTTATCTGAAACATTTTCTAAAATTGTTTATGAAAAACCCAATAAACTGAGTGAAGTAGTAATGGCATCAAAAGTAAGCGGTAACAATAACGGCTACAGTTACAATACCGCACGATCCTCTTTTTATGATTTTTATGATAATACAATTGACTTTGGCATAGCCATGATTTCGCCAATTGCCAGCAACGCATTGAATTACTACAATTACAAACTAGAAAGCACTTTTTTTGATGACAAGAATAAGATGGTCAATAAAATTAAGGTTAGTGCAAAACGAGATAGCGAACCTGTTTTTGAAGGATATATCTACATTGTTGAAGATTCTTGGGCTATTTATGCCGTAGAACTTGACATTAAAGGATATAGAATAAAAGAAGATTTTCTTGATGTAATGACTTTAAAACAAAATTTTAGTTACAATAATAATTCGAAAATTTGGACAAAAAACACGCAGAGTCTCGAGATTACAGCAGGAGCGTTTGGAATAAAATTTAACGGAAAATACAACTATGTGTATAATAATTATGAATTTGTAACTTCTTTTGCTCCCAAAACGTTTACTAATGAAATTACAAAAATTGAACTAAATGCTAACAAAAAAGACAGCACGTTCTGGAATAGTAACAGACCAATTCCCTTAACAAGTGAAGAAAATTTAGATTATTATAGAAAGGATAGTATTTACACCGTTCGAAATTCAAAAAAATATTTAGATTCCATTGATAAGAAAAACAATAAATTTAATCCACTCAAACTGCTAACTGGATATACATTTAAAAATAGTTCCCAAAAATACAGCATCAGTTATAATGGCTTAATCAATATAGGTACTCTCAGTTTTAATACTGTTCAGGGGTACAATCTTGATTCGGGTTTTAAATATACAAACTGGAAAAATCAAGAAAAAAAAGGCATTTACACCTCATTGAGTACCACGTTTAACTATGGTTTTTCAGAGGATAGGCTGCGTGTAACGGGGCAATTCCTTCATAGGTTTAACAATCAAAATTATGCAACCGTTTATGTAATTGGTGGAAGTTCTGTAAAACAATTTAACCCAAGTGAACCCATTAGCAAAATAGTCAACAGCATCAGTTCTCTTTACTTTAAGAATAATTTCATGAAACTATACAACCTAGAGTCTATGACTATTGGTTTTACACAAGACATTGCAAATGGCGTTAACCTAAATAGTAGAATAGATTATCAACAACGCAAACCTTTATTCAATACAACTAATTATTCGTTGTTTAATAAATCTAATTTATATACTTCTAACAACCCTTTTGATCCTACTAATTATAGTACAACTGCTTTTGAAAAACATCATTTAACTAAATTAAATTTACTTTTTAAAATCAATTTTGGTAATAAATATTCCTCCAGACCTGATGGTAAATTCAATATTAGAAACGAAAAATATCCTACGCTTTATGTAGCTTATGAAAAAGCCATTGGCGCAAGCGAAAAAAAATATGAATATGACTATTTCAACCTGCGCGCTACTTATGATTTAAAATTAGGAAACAAAGGAGTTCTTGGCGTGAATGCAAAAGCAGGTGCGTTTTTAAATGCTCAAAATATTGCTTTTATGGATTACAAACATTTTAATGGAAACCAAACAAGCATAGGGCAAACTGAACGTTATTTGAATGTTTTTAACTTGCTGCCTTACTATTCCAGCAGTACTAACGACCGTTTTGCAGAAGCTCATGCAGAATATAATGATAAAGGATATATTATGAATAAAATTCCACTATTGAATAAATTAAAAGCTACTTTAAATATAGGAGCTCATTCACTTTCTATACCAGATAAAAAACCGTATTCTGAAATGAGTATTGGTCTAGATAATATAGGAATTGGGAAATTTAAAATGTTTAGAATAGATTATGTCCGCTCCTATCAAAGTGGTTTTAAAGGTGACGGAGTGGTATTTGGACTTAAATTTTTAAACATAATTGATTAAAACACTACGTAGTTTTATCTCGATAAACAACAACTCACAATACATAAAAAAGGCACCTGAAAATAATCTCGGTGCCTTTTTTATTTGTGTAAATTTACTCATGAGGTTCTACATGAATCAATACATGTCCTAATTCTGGGATTTGTTCTCTTAAGGTATCTTTGAGTTTGTGAGCAAGGTCATGACCTTCCTTTACGGTTATATTTGAGTTCACTGTTGCATGTAAATCAACATGGTATTGCATGCCTGCCTTTCGGATAAAACACTTTTCGGTATCTAAAATTCCGTCAACTTGAACAGATACTTCTCTAATATGTTCAATCAAGTCATCGTATAAATGTTCATCCATGATTTCGCCAAGAGCAGGTCGGAAAATTAAATAACTATTATACAATATAAATCCAGAGGCAAAAAGTGCTGCCCAATCATCAGCAGCTTCGTAACCATTACCTAAAATTAAAGCAATAGAAATTCCTAAAAAAGCAGCTACCGAAGTGATGGCATCACTCCTATGGTGCCAAGCATCGGCTTTTAATGAAGAACTATTAGTCTCTATACTGCGTTTCATAACTACTCGAAAGGAATACTCTTTCCAAATAATTATGGCGCCAAGAACAATTAGTGTCCAAGGCTTTGGTAATTGATGCGGTGTACCAATATTAATGATGCTTTCATAAGCAATTATTGTTGCCGAGGTTATCAAAAAACCCACTACCAAGAACGTAATCAATGGCTCAGCCCTACCGTGTCCGTACGGATGATTCTCATCAGCAGGTTTATTGGAATATTTAATTCCGAACAAGACTAAAAATGATGCAAAAATGTCTGTTGTAGACTCGATAGCATCAGCAATCAAAGCGTATGAATTGCCAAAAAAACCTGCAAATCCTTTTATAATGGCCAAAGTTGTGTTGCCCACAATACTAAAATAAGTAGCCCTAATTGCTGTTTGTTCTCTTGACATTTGTTTCGTTTAAAAAAGAATCGTTTAAATAAACCACTTGCTTTTTTGTATTGCTAGATGGTTTATTTAAACGATGTATTAAGAATTGAGTAGGTTTACGCTCTAACGATTTGAGCGCCAATAGCTCTCAAACGTTCATCAATACGCTCATACCCTCTATCTATTTGTTCAATATTTTGTATGGTACTTGTTCCTTTTGCAGAAAGCGCAGCAATTAACAATGATATACCAGCACGAATATCTGGTGATGACATGGTTGTAGCCTTCAGTTGTGATTTAAAATCATGTCCCATAACTACAGCACGGTGTGGATCACATAACATGATTTTAGCACCCATGTCAATTAGTTTATCAACAAAAAACAAACGACTTTCAAACATTTTTTGGTGAATCAAAACATCACCTCTTGCTTGTGTAGCCACTACAAGTACAATACTCAATAAATCTGGTGTAAATCCAGGCCATGGTGCATCAGCAATGGTAAGAATAGAACCATCAATATCTGTTTTTACTTCATACCCATTTACATGAGCAGGAATGTAAATATCATCTCCACGGCGCTCTAGAGTAATTCCTAATTTTCTAAATGTATTTGGGATTACTCCAAGGTTGTCCCAACTAACATTTTTTATAGTAATTTCAGATTTTGTCATGGCAGCAAGACCAATCCAACTTCCTATTTCAATCATATCTGGAAGAATTCTGTGCTCACAACCACCTAAGCTTTCTACCCCTTCAATAGTCAATAAATTTGATCCTACTCCGGTGATATTTGCGCCCATTGAGTTCAGCATTTTACACAATTGCTGTAAATAAGGTTCACAAGCAGCATTGTATACCGTTGTTCTTCCTTTTGCTAAAACGGCTGCCATTACAATATTTGCAGTTCCCGTAACTGATGCTTCATCTAATAACATATCAGCTCCAACTAATCCGTCAGCAGCTTCAACACCATAAAAGTGATCTTCTCTATTGTATCTAAACTTAGCTCCAAGGTTAATGAAACCTTCAAAATGAGTATCTAATCTTCGTCTTCCGATTTTGTCGCCACCCGGTTTTGGAATATATCCTTTTCCAAATCTTGCTAACAAAGGTCCAACAATCATGATAGATCCTCTAAGTGATCCACCTTCTTTTTTGAATGCCTCGGTTTCTAGATAATTTATATTTACCTCATCAGCTTGAAAAGTGTAAGAACCTGAACCTGTTTTTTGAATTTTTACACCCAAATTACCTAATAAAGTGATCAATTTATTAATGTCAATAATATCTGGAATATTATTAATAATAACTTTTTCAGGTGTTAATAAAACAGCACACAATATTTGTAATGCTTCATTTTTTGCACCCTGTGGAGTGATTTCTCCTTGAAGACTAATGCCTCCCTCTATTTTGAAAATTCCCATCTTTTATGGTTATGAGTTATAAATTATTTAATTGTACGTAATGATTTTAAAAAAAGTGCCGATAAGGTAATAAGCCACTAATTCTAAAATAAATTACAAGGGTTTTCTATTTTGGTTTTTGTGAGGTAAGTTTGGCTTACCTGTTTTCAAATTTTTGTTGCTTAGAATTTTAGGCTGACCTGTAGGAGCTATTTTATTAGAAACTCGTTTATTAGTTCTCAACAAATCAGTAGTATTAAGCAATTCTTCTGAACTTTGTATTAAATTTAATTTTCCGTCAGATAATTCGTATAAGTGTTCAAAGATTACATCATCTTTTACCGTATCTTTATTCCAACTTAAATATGATTTTTTCATGTGATTGGCAATAACTTTTACCAATGCTTTTTTCATATCTCCATCTTCCCATTTATTAGCAACATCAATCATATATTTAATGTTATTCCCGTAAAACCTATATTTTGGAAAATTTTGAGGATATTTTAAAACATCTGGCTTTAATTGTAATACTTCGCGTGACGGAATAGGATAAGGAGAATCAGCAACTAATTTAAAATCAGACATTATAAACAACTGATCCCATAATTTATGTTGAAAATCTGGAACATCCCTTAAATGTGGATTCAAACTCCCCATAACTTGAATGATGTATTTTGCAGCTTTGTTGCGCTCCACATCATCTTGAATATTTGTAGCCAAGTCAATAAGTTTTTGCAAATGCCTGCCGTATTCTGGAATGATAAGGTGTGACCTTTCGGCATTGTACTCAAGATGATGCACTACATCATTCGAATTTTCTTTAATATATTTTGAATTCATGTTTTGAATGTATCTATTTTAATTCGGTTGCATTATCGAGAAGTTCACCCAATCGAGAAGCACATCAAAAAAATTATGTTTTTATAAAGAAATAATGCCCTCAATTGTAGAAACTTCTAAGTATTTATCTACAATTTCTTGTGAATTTTTCATGGTCACATCAATAGATATGCTTGTAAACTTACCCGTTTTAGATTTTGTTGTTTTTATAACAGCACCCATACAATCAAAAGCAGTCTGTACTTTTTCAATATTTTTAGCATCACTTGGCACTATAAATTTAAATAAGTATTCTGCAGGCCAAGTATTATTAAGGTCTAACTCTACTTTTAATCGATCATAAAATTCTTCAGTCTTTTTATCCATTTTGATTTAAAATAAAGGCAAATATACGGTTTCAACCG